>CM007854.1 GCA_002092835.1 Campylobacter concisus
TTTCAAGCCCACTAAAAGGCTGGACTAGATACGAGCTAGCGGAGTTTGTAAATCTTAACGGCACATATATAAAAACAATCTACCGCTATTTAAAACAATATCGCCAAACTGGACGCTGGTGCATTCGATACGATGATTTTAAAGAACTTTTGGGTATTCCTGAAAGTTATAAATCTTGTGATATAGACAAGCAAATTTTAAAGCCTACAATCAAAGAATTATCGGCAGAACGAAACCTTTTTGATATGCGCCGCACACCTTTTCAAAAACTATCAGTCCGAAAATTTAAAAAAGGACGAGAGATTGAAACGCTAGAATTTACTTTTATGCCGCAGCCTGTTTCAGAGCTTGAAAAGGACGAGAAAGAGAACGAAAGAAATCTAGCAACTATTGCGAGAGATATCCAAAGAGAAGAGAGGCTGCGATCTTTGAAACGAAACAAAATCGACGAGCTAAAACCCTACCTTTTCCAAAGCGTCAGAGTTAAAAATCCAAACACTCAAGAATATGACACCCTAAAAATTATTGAGCTAAATTACAACCAAGATAAAATCAAAGCCAAGCTAAAAAATTCTGATGATGACTACATAACCGAAATGACTTTCGAGAGTATAAAACACCTACAAAATTTCTTAGGTTTTTAGTTAGATAAAAATACGGAGATTAAAAATTAATGAAAGAAACCGTTAAACTAATACTTGAGCAAATAAAAATGCTCGAGCACACCTACGACTTTGCAGTCGGAGAAACTGGTTTGCGTATGAATAACGACAAAGAGGAGATACTAAAAGCCTTAAGAGCTTTTACAAAAAAAGTCGAGCAAGAGCAGTCGCTAGAAGAATTTGAAAGAGAAATGGAAAAAGAATGCTGAAAAATTTTAGCAATATTGCCAGCTAAAAATTTTCAGAGTTTCAACAAATAATATCAACGTTTGCATTGCATTACGCACGACTTTATTACGAGCTTGCGAGTAATAAAGGATAGTGCGCACTATCCTTTATTAAAACGAGTTTTAATAAATCGTGCGGTAAAATCTCTCACAAGCTTGAGATTTTACAAAGGCAAATTTATGGCAAAATCATCTATCAATTTTCAAAAAGCCAAAGGGCATTCTTACGACCATAATTTTAGAAAAGATGAACCAAATTATTTACTAAAACCAGCCGACCGACTAGAAAATTTTTACTGGCAAAATGAGAAATCAGCTAGAGAAATTTTTGACGAGGAGTTAAAATCATACGGAACAAAAAAAGGCAAAAGACCAACTTTTGAAAATTCACACTGGGAAGCCGTTTTAAATCTCAATAAAAATCATACGCTCGAGGACGTGCAAAAATTAGCAGAGTATATCGAGCAAAAATTTAATATCACTTGCGCCACTATCGCCGTGCATAGAGATGAGGGGCATTATAAAAACGACAAGCCACAGCACAACTTTCACGCTCATATAACTTTTGTAACGGTTAAGGACGGACAGCAAAACTGGAGAAAAGAGAAAATCAAGCCAGCCGACCTAAGAGAGCTACAAACAGCAGTTGCCGAAATGTTGCAAATGGAGCGAGGACAAGAAAACTCAGAGGCTGAACGCCTAAGTCATAAGCAATACAAAAAGGCAGCGCAGCAAAAAGAGCAGCTAGAAGCTGAAATTTTAAGCCTCAAAGAGCGTAACGCCATACTAGAGCAAGAGCGTAAAGAGAGTAAGGGCAAGGGATTTTTAAAAGGCTTCTTTGATAGCTTATCGAGCATAAAAAAGAGCGACCAGGAATTTAGCAAAGATGAACTACTAGCAGAAATTGAGAGGCTTAAGGCGCTTGACAAACAAAGGCGAGATGAGATAGAAAGGCTACGCCTAGAACAACAAGAACTAGCCGAAGAAGTGGCAAAAAATAGCCTCTATACAAAAAAGCTCGAGCAAGACCTCGAGGAAAAAAATAAAACTATCAAAGCTCAAGAAATCCAAATTATCAATCTCAAGCAAGAGAATAGCGAGCTAAAGAATTTCATATCAAAAGCAATGACTTACGTCAGAGACCACGCAAAAGATGTCTTTAGTTTTATCAAGAATATCTTTTCTAGTGAGCTTACAGAGCCGCTATTGAACGAAAAAGAAAAAGACGAGGATTTTATCGCCCAAATAGAGAAAACTCAACAGCGGTCAAATTTGACCCCTTTACAGCCTGAAAATAAAGAGAGGGTTTTTAAAGCTAGACGCCAATAAAGACTACCGCACTTCGTTTGCTGGTGCTAAGTTTGCCACTGCGTGTTTGCCTTAGCACTTTTAAAATGTGATTTGATATAATTTTGGTAGAGGTTAAAGCCAAAGGGTTGCGACCTCTGGCTTTAAATTTCGCCTCGGAAAGGCGGTGATTTGAATGCCGTTTAACATCTTGATTGTAATTATAGCACTTTGTTTGCTAGTTACAAAGGCTTCATAAGCCTAGCCCCCTAGTGGGGCTTCAAGAGTTAAAGCCCTTTGGTTTATTTGCTTCAAAAATTTGGGGTATGGGGTGCTAACCCCATAAGTGCCCCCTCGAGCATTTGCTCGCCTAATTGCTAGAGCCTTGCGGAGCGTAGCGACTATGCAAGGCGTAAAACTCGCGGACGAAAATTGCGCTAGCAATTTGAGCGCTGCTGAAGCGTCCGAATTTTTAGTCAGATTTTTTCAAAAAAGTGGTCGATTTTTTTTCGCGAGTTCCCTTTTAACATCTTTTTAAAAATCTTTTCTTATCTTTTAGGTGTTCGCTAGAGCCGATGGCGTCGAGCTTGGCAAGGGGTATTCAAGGATAGATTTCTCACTATTCAAGGATAGATTTCTCACTTATTCAAGGATAGATTTCTCACTATTCAAGGATAGATTTCTCACTTAACTAAACAGCTTTATAAAATGATACTATTAAAGGATAAAATCCTTTAATAATTATCCTTGTTTTTATGATATAATGCAAAAAACGAAAAAGGCTACAAATGAACGAAGTCGTAAAATACTCAAACGAACTACACGAGCTAAAATTTAATTCACTGAGTGAAGCGCAGCAAAACGTATTCTTTACCCTTTTGCAGCAGTTTAGAACCACCAAAGGCGACACGCTAGAGCTTGATTTTAATAAAGTTTTTGAACTTGCGAATATAGCACAAGGAACAAATTATAGACGTGATATTTTAGATAAGTTAGGCAAGCTTCAAGAGTTTAAATTTCGATATGAGATTAACGAACTAGGCGACCTAAGACAAGACGTTATTTTTCCAAGCATAGAAACCGATAGTAAAAACAAGGTCTTGAGAATTAGAGTATCACAAGGCTTTAAAGACCGCTATA
>CM007855.1 GCA_002092835.1 Campylobacter concisus
GCAATATGAGGATAGGTATATCTATCTAGATAGTTTTACTAACAATAGAGAATTTTATGATAAAAATTTAAAAGTAGATACAAAACTTAGTGATGATATAGCAAACTTTACAACCGGGTTTGCAAAAGGTGGAATAAATCTTGTAAAAGATACAATAACAGGAGTTTATTATCTAGTAACAGACACAAAAGAGACAGCCAAAGGCATAGCAAATACCGTCTCAAATGCAGATACGCTTATTTATAACGGCTTTATGAAAAGCGAACTAGATACGGTATTAGGTGACTATGAGAGTGTAACTGCTAGGGATACTGGAGCGTTAGTACACTATTTGGTGGGGCGGTTATAGCTTCAAAGACAGGTAAGATGGCTAAAATGGTAAAAGATGTAGGTAATGAGTCTATATTGAAAACGTCATTAAAAATATCTAACGCTATAACTGTAGATACTGTTAAAATCTCTGGTAAAGAATATGCAGTAGTTGGAACTGATATGCCCACCGGAAGTCCAATAGTAAGGCGATTAAAAAATAATTCTATCGGTGGAGATCCATATATATTAGTACAAAATGATCTAATTAAAGCTAATAGTAAAGTGCTTAAAGTAGGCTGTTCAAAAATTATGACTAAAAAAGACTTTGCAAAAATATCAAGATCTAAAAAATATTTACCAGAAGAAATAGTGTCTATTGGTGAAAAGAGTTTTAGTGATTTTATAAATAGCTATGCTCCGTCTGGCTTACCTGAATTTACTTTTGCAGGTGGAATGGGTTGGATATTGAGCGATCCTAGTGAACAGATAAAAGATAGTTATTTTGTATTAAAATCTAGGATTGGAGATTTTATAAACTATATACAATCAGAACAGGATAAATAAGATGTTTAAGCGTATAGGCTGGGCTTTTATAGGATTTATGTGCTTACTTTACTGTATCTCTATGCTAGCTAACAAAAATGTAAAAGTTGGTGAGAAGTTTTTTAAATTTGACGATGCTGGTTATTTATACTTACTACCAGCACTTGGATTTTTGCTGTTAAGCATTTATGGTTTTTGGATGGCTTTTAGATCATATAAAAAGGAAAAGCCAAATTTAAAATATATGTGGTGCAAAAAATGTAGAGAATTTTATTCACTGGGTAGCAAGAAATGCAGGCAATGTGGTGGAAATTTAAAAAAATACTATGTCAAGAATAAAGATAAAACTAAATACCTCAAATATGAAAAAAATAAATGGTTAAATTTTATAATGTGGATATTTGCATTTACTGTACTTTGGGGTTTGATGATGTTTGTGGGCGGAAAATAAAATATGTTTAAACGCATAGGTGGTTTTTATAAAAAAGATGAATCTAATCAAAACAGACAAGACAAGAGTACAAGCTACTCTGGTCTAAAGTCAATAAACTACTCTAATCAAAGAAATCTAAGCTACACACTATCTAAAAACATGGCAACTCTAGGCAGTGGCAACATAGAGATAGCTGACAAAGATAACTCTGATGATCTAACAAGACTAAATAGAGATACAACTAAACTAACAAAAGATCTAGTAAACACTAGCATAAGCTCAAATGTAGATGCTAGTATAGATTTAAGGGTGCTAACTAAGAGTGGGCAAAAGGAGATAGCTAAAGAGATAGTAGATAGTGGCACCATAGTAGACGCCATAAAACAAATAGCGACTACGGATAGGGCAAATATATTCTCATTTTTTAAAGAAGTAAGCAAGCAATATAGCGTATTAAACGGTGTTAGAGAAGAGGTAGCAAATTCACCAGAACTGCAAGCATTTTTATCTAGCAGTACTACAACAGATACTCAAAGAAAAGAGGCTATGGGCCTAATAACACTTGCTGTTATGAAGAATTTAGGATATCTACCAAATGATATAAAGGCTATATATACAGATGAAACAGGATATAATGGCGAAAAGATACAAGGTTTTACAAGCTTGCAAACTGGATCTAGCTATATAAATTTCAAAAATATAACCAATATGAAAGATCTTGTAAAAACCATAACCCATGAAAACCAAAGATCGATGGATATACAAGATCATAGGGATATAAATAAGAATAGAGACGATGATACCAAATACGCGTCAAATTTCTCAGACTTTGCAACTAGATATTTCTCTCACGCTCTATGGCTAAACGATAAAGGTTTTTCTAAAACACCTTTAACAACAGCTGTAACATCAAGCATGATAAATAACAATAAAGAATTTGCAAAACTGGATAAGAATTTGGGGGCGAATAGGCCATTGCATAATGATGAGAAACAATGGATTGATAAAAATGTGGATAATTTTAAAGATTTTTATAAAGATCAAACAGGAATTTCATTAAATAATTTACAAGTAAAGAAACTATTGGATCACTCAGCAAATTCTATGGTGGACGCCGATGAAAATATCGGCTTAGTTGGTAAAATATTTGGCAAACCACAATTTGACAAAAACGACGAAGTATTAGCAAACAAATTTATTATCGAAAATTCGCAAGGACTTAAATTTGAAAACTACTATGATGGCGATGAGTTACTACGCCGTCAAGACTATTTCACGGCTACGAAAAAACAATTTTATAAAGGTGAAGACTTTAACCAAAATGTTCCAGGAGCTTTAATAGACGTGTCTGGTATGTTTTTAGGTTTAGGTAGTGGCGGTTTTATTGCAAATGCAGGAACAAAAGGATTGTCAAGACTTATACTAAATCAAGAAGCTAAGACTTCGGTTAAAGCTGGATTAGTTGGTGCTACGATAGATGCTAGCTGGCAAGTAGGAACTCAAATTTATGATCAATCTATAAATAATAATGGGTATGTGGATTTTAGGGATATTGATTTGAATTATCCAAGTATTGTTTTTAGTGCAGTTGCTGGGTCGGTTGCTATACTGGGTGTATTAAAATCTTACGATAGTATAAAATATTCAATTGGTGCTACAAAAGAATTAAAAAATCAACTTAAAACAGCTATTTCGCCAAATAAACAGCAACAAATAAACAATAAAATTCTAGAGCATGAAGAAAATATAAAAGCTCATTTGCTATTTCAAATCACTAATACTGCTTTAAGGCAAGGCATAAAATACCCTACAATAAGGTCGAACGATGAATAAAATTTTAAGAATTGTTGTTATTGCGCTGTTTTTTGGGCTGGCGGATTATGGCTTTAAATATCCTATTTTCCACTGGATCATTTTCTATTTTTATTCAAACATTGTAATATATTTAACTATAAAGACTTATCTATATTCTAAAAAAATAACTGGAATAGATATTGCAAATTTAATACTTATCTTAACCCTTTTGCTTTATTTGGTTATTTATAAATCAAGTGGTTGGTTGGTTTATATGTTTATTTTTACTCTACTATCAATAATTATCGTAAGTATCGTAGCTTTATGGCAGAAAAAATCAGTTAATACAATCAATGATGCTAATGTAGGTAAAAAATGAGTAGTATCATAAATGCTTTTATAGATATAGCTCTAAGGCGTGACTTTGTACTTTTTCATTATATTTTTTATAATTTTTATATTTTATTTTTTTTACATATAAGTGTTGATTGTTTAAAAGATGAAGTAAAAAAACAAAAAAATTAAAAGAAGTTTCTAAATGGGGGAGTCTTATTCTAATAGCTTTTATAGTTTTAATTTGTCTTACAACTTTTGAAAGCAACGGAATATTCTTTTATTTTTGCATCTTTTCGTGGATTTCTACTATCGGCGTGATTTTTGGGGCTTTTCGACCTGAAAAATTTATACCAGATAAACCACAGAATAGAAACCCTAAAAGACAAAAGAAGCAAAAAGTTAAATTTGAAAAAAGTAAGAATTCGTTAAATTTTACAAATGTAAAATTAAAAATAAACAAAGCAGCGAAGATAAATAGAAATTTTAAAAATATCTCTAAAACAGGAATGACTGAAAGAATAAACGAAAAACTATTAGCCAATACTCCAAAAGGAGGAAAATTAGGTAGCGACGGTATATTAAGACATAACAGCAAAGAGTATGTAGCTCGTAGTATGGATATAACGGGGAATAAAGTGATATACGAACAAATAATGAACAGCAAAGATACTGGAAATTTTAAAATGATGCAAGGCGATAGGTTTGTATCTACTAGCAAGCCAGTACAAGCAACAGAAGGTACTAATTATAAGTTTGTAAATTTTGTTTATGATCCAAAGAATATAAATACATCTATGAAATTTATAGACTTTACAGAAGGATATTTGCCGGGCATACCTTCTACTACTAAGGCCGGAGTAGGAGGGTGGCTTATATATCAAACACTACATCCAAAAGAATTTTATGACGGTGTAATAGTAAATTATGATGCAATAAAATCTGTATTTGTTGACAAAGATAAAAAATGAGCAATTTCTTTATATCAATTGGATTTTTAATAACTGCTATTCAAATTTTCATTAATAAGAAAATAGCAAGAGCATATGACGGAGTTGACTATTCTCTCATGGGAGATTTTTATTTAGTTCCTGGTATAGCTTCATTAGTGGGCGCCATATTATTTTTTTGGCTTGGGTGTAGGTCTATTAAATTTAAAAATATCAAGAAAGAATTTGAACACAAATGGTGTGATAGCTGCGGCAAAGCCATTAAAGTCGGCAAAGATATCTCTTGGTGCCCAGACTGCGGCAAGCCACTAGCAAAATTTAACGATAAAGATCATAAAAACAAAGTATCTAAAAAATAGCACTACCTTATTGACCATTTTGGAAATTTTATTTATGATCCAAGAACTTGGATATATGGTATTGCTTTGGAAGAGATAGTTAATGGGTATTTGTCTCCAGAGCCACCAACGAATGGATTGCAGGCAATCGGTGGTGGTATAAATAAAATTGTAGAAATGTACAACAAATGAATTATTTAATAGGTTTTATTATTTTTGTTGAAGGGTTATCTATTATGATGGATCCAAATCCGCCAATAAATCTTTTTGGTATACCAAAAGGAGATACTATTCCTTATGGTCTAAATATACCAGTCGGGCTACTCATGATATTATTTGGTATATTTTTTATATACAGGGAACTAAAGAAAGATCAGCAGGGTAAGTAGAGAGCAGTTTTTGAAAATGCAGCTAGCGAAATATATTCTCAAGCAACTGATTTTTCAAAAAATATGGATGGAGAAAGAGTGATTATTAAGGGTATAATTGGAGCAGGAATGGGAAGCGCAACAGATATAGCCAGAAAGATAGGCGAGAAGATACAAAGAGGCACAGATGGTAATTATAAGACCATATTTGAAGTAGGTGCCGGACTGGTAGGCGGCGTAATACAGTCAGATATAGATAATAAAAAATGAAGAAATTTGCAATAGTATTCAGTGGTGTTATAGCAATATGTGTTGTAGCACTACTATTTATAAGGTTGCTAAAATACTTTTTCGGAGAAATTTATTATATAGATGCGATATATGCTATGTGTATATGCGTATCTTTATTTTTTATAGCAAAAAACGGTATCAAAAAAAGTGATCTCACTAGCGATAATATTAAACACATGGAGATAAAGTACGGTAGCGTAGCTTTATTCTATGCAGTTATCGAGTCTATCTTATTGGTATTATTAATATACTTAAGAAAATAAATTTACAAGGCAAATTTGGTACAGATATGGTAATAGGTGCTGGTAATTTACTATCAGCAATAGGTAGAGGCGCTTTTGTTAACTCATCTACCGAGCTATATTCTCAACTTAAAGATAGATCAAAAGATGTGGATAAAGATAGAGTGTTTAATAAATTATTTTTAGGTGGAGCTTTTGGTGCATTCGGCAGTATAGCAGGAAATTTCGGCAAAACCATAAAAGTTGGTGATGGAGATTTGCAGACTGAGACTGAAAGTATATAGTATCAGTTGTGACAGGAATAGGTCAAGTAGCAGCCTAGATATTAGCATTTTCTCTGGCGAAGCAACATCTCTTATTACCTTTGTCTCTAGGAGAGCTGTCGCTTTTGCTGTTGAAAACAATTATTTTCAAAACACTTGATCAGTAGCTCCCTATTTTATGGTATTTTATTAAAAGAAAGGATAAAAATTTAAGCTTAGAAAACTTAAAGTAATAAAAATGGCTTAAGAATTCACCTAAAAACAAGTAAATTCTTACGTTTTCTTAAAAAATAAATATAATCAAAAATTTATTTTTCTTTTTAACTTTTATTAGAAAACTACTCTAGCAAATTCCTAAATATTTTTTTCTTAAATATTCCGCTTGCTCTTTTGTAATCTCTTTGCTAAGCTGAGATATATTTATTGATGAGTAAAGCTCGCTCCAGTATAAGCTTAAATCCCAATTAGGATGAGTATTTGAATTCTTACAATCTAAAAACTTTTGTAAGTCTTTTTTGAGCCATGGCGACAAAGTATTTTCATCTAATATGATATTCTCTTCCATATTACCACCTATCTAAATTTTTATCTTTTTCTTTATCTTTTATTATTTATGATAATTTCAACTGCTCTTTTACTATCATCTCTTTTTTATTACTTTCAAGTGATGCTAATTGTGATTTTATCTTTTTGATTTTCTCATATTTTAAAACTATCTCAATTATGGCCATTCACCTTTTTACTGATAAAGATTTAATTAATAGTATAGCGAAGTTCAATGAAAATTTTAAGACAGTAATAGCTATTATTTAATTGTGGCAAGTTTTATCATGTATAATTTTGGTTGTAAATAGTATTAATTGCAGGATAGCCAATCACGCCAAAAATGTAATACATTTTTTGTGATTGGCATTATCTCTGCGATGCTCAGTAAGGTATAAAAATGAAAAATGTAATTAAAACTTTTAGAATAGAAAGCAATTTGTTAAATTTAGTTGAGGAATATTTGAAAGATAGTAAATATAATTTTAGTGATTTAGTTAATGCTGCTATTATGAATTTTATATCTACTGGCGATATCGAAGGATCTAAAAAAAATACTTTATTGTTAAAAGAAAACAACAAAGAAGTTGAGCTTAGGATATCAATATCTAAAAGTGAATATAAGTATTTGGTTGATTTGTCTAACAAACATGGTTTAACTCAGCCACTAAAGAGGCTAAATTTTTACTGTTAAATATTTTAAATTCTGATAGCCCTATTTTTAATAATATTGAAATGGAGGAGTTAAGAAAATCTAACTATGAGCTTAATATGGTTGGCAGGAATATTAACCAAATGCTAAAAGTATTATATGAGCAGGATTTGAAAAATTTTAAAGTAAATTATGAAAATTTAATATCAGTAGTAAAAGTAGTGAATGACAAAATTTCTGCCGTAAGCGATAAGATAGAAAAGTATATTAAGATTTTAAATTTAAAGCTAAAGTAATATTTAGATGAGAAAAAAAGAATACTTGATGATGAATGGTGGCGATCCAAAAGAGTTATTACCGATTTAGAAAAAAGCTAAGAGTTCTTACGCATATAATAATCAACGAGGTATTTATAAAAATAGATTTAAGAGTGTTATTACATATACAAAAGCACCTTCAAAAAAACAAATGGAAGTTGTTATTAAATTTACTGGATCTAGTAAAAATTATGAGGGACTGAAAGCACATCTAAGATACATTTCTAGAAATGGTGAAGTTGAAGTTCAAAGCTCAGATGGTTGTAAATTTATAGGAAAAAGTGATTTAAATATTTTATCCGAAAGCTTTAATAGCGGCGATCGCATACCAACACAAAGAGAGATAAGAGATAACTCGCTAAAAGAGCAAAGAGAAGTAATACATGTTGTTTTTTCTATGAAAGATTATCAATTTGCATCTGGAGCTAAAATTAAAAAAGTAGCAATGAATTGTGTATCAAAAATGTATCCAGATAACTATTTTTGTATAGCGATACATAATGATACGGATAATCCACATTGTCATTTGGTTTTAAAGGTAAAAGATTATCTTGGCAGGAGAATAAATCCGAAAAATCTGATATAGCTAATTTAACATATTTTTTTGCTAACGAGTCTATAAAACTAGGATTCGGAGCAAAGTAAATCAAAGTCATCACTAGACCCATCGCAATAAATAACTTTTTGAGGCTCTTTTAAAAATACTCCTAACTCCTTTTCCTCTAAAAAAGCTCATGTAATTTCATCTCTTGTCCTTTATTCTATAAAATAGTTAAAATTTTTACCCTTTTGGGAGAAAAGATAAATACTTACTTGCACATTGTTTTTCTTTTGTTTCTTGTCTTTTTTGTCTAGCATCTCATAAGTTTTTACATCGCTATTTTGTAAAGCAGCATCGATACTAATATCTGCTCTTTTTTGTCATTATCTTATATTCTTTTAGCAGTTTTTATATCAAATTAATATATTCAAAATTAAAATAATATAAATTAAGATTTGCTTCTTATAGCCTTTAAAAGTCTTCTATATTCATTAAAAAAGCTCGAGTAGCTTCTTTTTGATAAAGAGTTTTCATTATATAACTCAGTAAAAGATAATCCGTAGTTTGCAGCGTTATTAACGATCTTAGAATTTTTGAAATAAAAAGTTGGTATATCTTTGTATCTCTTATCAAGCTCATTTTCTAAAAATTCTTCTTCTCTATCATCTTTATAGTTGGTTGCAAGAAGTATTATATTTGGATTTATTGAGATAATTTCATTTATCGTTTCTACTGTTCTGATAAATGAATTATATGTTGGCAAACAAGGGATAATTACGACATCACAATTTTTTATAATATCTAAAACCCCAGAAGCAGAAAACCCACCAAAGTCATATACGCAATCGTCAAGATCCTTGACTTTATCTAGAATTTTTGCTTTGTCTGGATAGATCTGTTCGATACAAGAATTGTCATTAGATTGCAAAAAGTATCCAAAATCCTTTGCAATACTAAAAGCAAAAGGCGTTTTACCTACGCCGCCTTTTTGTTTATAAGAGCTATTTTCATTGTTTTTATACTTTGATTTTTATCTTTATTTTTAATGCTCCCTTAAATTACTAAAAATCGGTAAAATCAAAAATCTTGTTGATTATTTTTTGATATTTTTGACAATTTTGTTCAAGTCGATCACTTCAGTTATTGTGCAAATATTTTTTAGATTTTCCTTGAAGGCCATTGCATTAGCACATTCATCTGTACTAAGCAATTCTATCTCTTTATTGCTCCTGCCAATTATAATTTAATTTGTTAATGGCTTCGCTAATTCCAACTTGTTTATAATCTCTTACCTTTTTCTAGTAATTGTAAAATTAAGCTCTGTTTTTTGATTTTGTGGCTGAGGAATAAAATTTAGTTTTACCTCTTCTTTAACCTCCTCCTCATCAAAATTAAAAAGACTTCTAGCTCCATCATATTTGTTAGTAGAGCTAGTATCTTTTTTTAATGTCCTAGCAGTTTTTCTCTTATCTCCTTCATCGGATATCTCGCGTTGCTCAGATTGAGATATTCTTTGTAGATCGATAGTCCCCCAATTATCTTGTAAATTTCCAGATCCGTATTGCCCATTTCCCTTAACTTCTTCGCTTCGTCCTCGCAAAGAATATCCTTCTCCCAATACTCCTGCCTGTATAGAGCTATCGCTAACTCCTCCAGCTTCTCCTCGTCCACTAGTCCTCTGGCTTGAATATCGTCTATCATCCCCAAGTTCTCCAAAGCTGCCGTCCAGCGGTAAAGTATCGTTAGTCTGTGCATCCAGTCGCCTGATTGAATGTTCGAAGGTGCTGGATATGTTGATCTCATTATCTCTTGTTGCTCTACGTCCAGACGTTTCTCGATATAAGCTTTCATCCGATTTATCACTTCCTCGCTCGGCTCTATTGTATCGCAAGTCATCGCTCTCCAATTCACCCAGTCGTGATTGATTGTAATTAGTATATTGACTATCTCTTTCCTGATTTGCTCTATTTGCTTCTGACTGATCTGGCCGGATTGATCGACTTGGTTCTCCATATTCTTGATTATCAGATATAGATAATTTGAGAAGTTGATCTCCTCTTGTAGTGGTGTCCACTCCATTTCCATCATATCCGTAAATCTCTTTTTGGTTATTAGCGGCCGATTGCCCTTTATCTTGTTCTGCGGATCTGATAGGATAAGGTTGTTCTTGGTGTCCACGAAGTCCCAGATCTCATCTATGGTCTCTTTGAAATTTTGCTCTGACAATTCATTGCATTTAGGATTTAATATGTGAAACATTGTATATGCTCCAAGTTTATTTATTGAATGCAATTTTACTATTTTTACATAAACTATTGCATAACTGGATAGTTTTGTCTTGAGACTAGAGCTATATGGTTTCAATTTATACACGCAGTTTAATATATTTATCGTATTATATAGAAACATTTTTAAGGAAATGTCTTTATAAGAAAATTCTTTAATCTTACAGTAATGAAAAATTTGTCTAATATACTACTTGGCTAAATTAAAAATTTTTAAAATGTTTTTTAAATTTTTAATTTAGCCTTATATTTTTCCCAAAAATATTTTTTTCTGGGAAAAAAATTTCTATCATAATAAAATCTGAGTCTTTTTCTGGGAAAATTAAGTAGGCAATAAGGCGAAAAAATGTAAATTCGTGTCAAAAAATGAAAAAAAGGACAAATATGGCAAGAGAGATTATAGACCTTGAGAAATCTCGTTCTACGAGTGCCAGACTTTACAATCGTACGCAAGAGATAGTAGATAGCCAAACAGGTGAAGTAAAAACGATAGTAACAAGCTTTTTACAAAAAGAACAGTCAAAAGATGCCTTTATAAAGGTATTTGTTGAAAACTTAGACTTTTTAGTTGAAAATCTTTCAAACAATGCCAGAACGGTTTTTTTAGTAATGATAAAAAATGTCAATTATAAAAATATCTTTAAATATGATAGTGATTTTGTCAAATACTTTGAAGAGAGGAAGATCCTAGCAAAATCAAGCGTATATCGTGCCCTGAAAGAGTTAGAAGATAAGCAGGCAATTTTTAAAATCAGTGAAAATGACAAGGATAAATTCGACATTATAGGTAAAAACTCATTTATGCTCAACCCACAAATCGTAGGCAAAGGTTCAATAAAAGACCTCAAACAGCTAAGACAAACGACTGTTAAAACATTTAATTTCGAAACACTTGAGATGACAAAAGAAATTTTAACTGATGCAGCCTATGATGGATTTGACAAGGTTTTGGCAGCCCCCGATGATTTTCAGATTGATAGCGTAAAACAGATCCAACATTCAGCAAATAAGAGTGAGACTGAAATCGTGATATCAAAAAAACATGATGAGGAGCTAGCCGAGGACAAGCCAGAAGCCATCGAGGTAAAATCTGAAATAACAAATGAAACAGCAAGCGGCGTAGAGAGCGATATTGCCGATATTATGAAATTTGTTGGAGTGTTTAAGGGTGATTTTAAAGGCAATGCTAAGTCACTTAGGGCTGCTAAATCAGATGAACTAAATCAAAGGGATGAATAATGAAAGTTTTTTTTGACCTAAATATTATTATAGATATTATTGATACTGATAGAGCAAACAACCAAAAAGCTATTGCACTAATGCAAAATTTAATGCGAAATGGCACTGATATTGTTATTAGTGAAGATAGTATTAGTACACTTTATTACAATTTGCGTCATTCAAAGCAAAAACAGCTTATATTGCTTGACTTTCTAGAAGTGATAACTCAAAAATGGCAGCTAGCAAGCTTTGGCGTTGAAACAATAAAAAAGGCCATAAAGTACTCTAAAAATTCTAACGCCGACCTGGAGGATGCATTGCAATACTTTTGCGCAGATAAAGAAGGCTGCGAAGTTATATACACGTGTGATAAAAACTTTCCAAAAATTGCTATTGCCGTAAAAAATTATGATTAATTATAATTTTTTGGGAAAAATTTTGCTGGTGTGGTTAAAATTTTCCCACACAGAAAACTATTTTTCCCAAGCACGGGAAAATACGAAATGGCTGCAGTCCACGAAATCACCGCACTTTAAGACCATTTTTTATAGTGTTTTCCCTTCTTATTCTTTTCTTTTTGCCAGAACCAAAAATAAGGTAAATCAAAAGTAAATAACTTTTGAACTTTTATAATTGTGCTATTAATTTTTTGCAAGCAAAAAATTCACACAAAGATAAAACACCAAAAAAGAACTATATTATCATTAGTTTATTTTATGATTTTTGCTTTTTCTTTACTGTAAAGTACTTTTTTACAAATCGAGGGCAGTGTTTGTTTCTTTTTTTGGGAAAAAATTTTATATAAGATCAAATTTTGTGTTTTTTTGGGAGATTTTTATTTCATTAAGAGATAATATTCGTGTTGTTGATTATGTTTTTATATCCTGATCGATGCTACTTATTTTTACAAGATTATAAAAATAAGTTAAAAGTTTTTATTGAATTTATAAAAGTGTCATTGTAAAGAAGGATATAGAAACTTAGTATAATAGCAAAGGAGAATTTGTTTATTTTAAATTTTATAGTGTTATTTAAATATGATAATAATATTATAAAGATATTATAATAATATTTTATTACTATGAATATGATAGGTTTTTAATATGCCAAGGAAAAGAAAAAAAATTTATATTGATGTACCCTACTCTCTAAAAAATATTGCAAAAACAATGGGGGCTATGTGGGATAGTGACGAAAAAAGATGGTTTATTTATGATACTTTTGATTTTGAGGCATTAGTAAATCTACTTGAAGAAAATAAAAAAGAAGGAGCTAGTAAAAAAACCGTACTATCAGATGGTATTACAAAGTTCAAAGTGCCCTGTTTTCAAAAATACCAAATTGATATTACTGACGTATCTTTAAAATTTAAAGCTGCCTTAAATGCGGCTGGGCTTGAAGTAGACACACCAATAATGGATGGAATTTTGCGACGTGTTAGAGTAGATGGCGATAAGGGTGCGCAAAAAAGTGGTGCGTATGTTTGTTATTTAGATGGTACACCAGCCGGGTTTATACAAAATTTTAAAACTGGGTTTATTAGTAATTGGAAATATGAGAAATTAGACATATTACCCTATTCTGATAAACTTATTTATAGTAAAAAAACTCAGAATTTAGCAAATGACAATACAGTTTTTATTCAAAAACAGTTACAAAGAGAGAATGAATTAGAAGACGAATATAAAAAAACAGCTAAAATTTTACTTGATGAGTTTTTGGCTGCAAATTTTGCTGCTTTAGACCATGCCTATTTTGTTAGGAAAAGAGTATATAAAAACTATGGTTTGAAACAGGATAGATTTGGAAATCTTCTTATGCCACTTTTTGATATCAACGAAAAATTTTGGTCTCTTCAACGGATATTTCCAAATGGGAATAAGATGATAGGCGCCCTACTTTCAAATGAGCAAAAGAAAAATGGTAAAAAACTTCTTGCTAAGAAGCGAGGAAATTTTTTTATTATAAGTAACGATATGGATCTTTATAACAAAAATTCAGCTAAACTTAATATTGAGGCTTTATTAAAATATAATAAAATTTATATATGTGAAGGTTTCGCCACTGCAGCAAGCGTTCATGAAGCTTGTAAGATGCCTGTAATAGTTGGACTTGATGTGGGCAATCTAGAATTTGTAGTTCAGAATTTTTTTACAAGGTTTTGTAATATACGCATCATAATTGCTGCTGATAATGATGCTAAGAAAGAAAAAGAGAGTGGGGTTAATATTGGAAAAGATAAAGCAATGCAGATTAAAAATAATTTTAAAAATGTAAGTGTCTGTATTCCAAATTTTAATGATACAGAAATTTCTAGTGGATATAGTGACTTTAATGATTTGTATAATAGCAGAGGAATTGATGAAGTAGGGCGTCAATTAGAAATATTATTATAATATCTAAAATATACTTATATAATATTATTTTTATATGATTTAGATATTATAATAATATTATATAAAATAATAATGCTTTCTATCGTGATTTGAAAATTATGTATCGCTTTTGTGGTTGTATTGCCTGCTAATAAATACCTATTTTTATTTTTTTGTATAGAGGGTTACTAATTAATTATATCTTTTATCATAGCAGAATAAGTATTCTCAAATTTGTATTTTGTGTATTAATATTTATAATTCTTATCTATACTCCTAACTAAAGAGATTATATTAAATAAATATTATAATAATATGATAATAATATTTATATAAAAATATATAGATATGAAAAAGATATTTTTATGATATAATTCCACAAAAAAGAAAAGGATTAAAAATGGTCATATCTATCGTAAATGAAAAGGGCGGTAGTGGCAAAACTACACTCGCTGTAAATTTAGCAGCTAGGCTATCAGAGGATGGAGATAATGTCCTTTTAATAGATGCCGATCCTCAACGTTCAACTGAAGTTTTTTCAGATATTAGAAGTCAGTCAAATTTAAAACCGCTCTTTTCAAGCGTATCAAAAACAGGTGTTAGCTTGGGTGATGAGATAAAGCGTATGCGGGATAACTTTGACTCTATCGTAGTCGATACTGGTGGGCGTGATAGTAAGGAGATGCGTAAGGCCATGTTGTCATCAAATGTACTTATAATACCAACCATACCTTCACAGTACGATGTGAGTGTTCTTGATCGCATGCTTGATCTTAGTAGTGAAGCGAAAGAGTTAAATGAGAAATTGCTTACACTTATACTTGTAAACCGAGTTTCTCCAAATCCTTTTTTGGCAAAAGAGCTTGAAAGTATGCGTGAATACATCGATGATGCAAAAAAGGAGCGAAATTTAAGTGATGTCTTTTTATTAAACTCTGTTATTTACGAAAGACAAGCTTATAGAAAAACGGTTTCAAATGGCAATAGTTTAAGCGAATTTTGCAAAAATGGGGATAGGGCGCTTGAAGATTTCGAAAGTTTTTATGCCGAGCTATTACAAGTTGTAAAAGAAAATATTAAGGATTAAAAAATGGGTTTTAAAAAAGTAAATACAACTCCAGCTACTAGTGAAGAAAATTTTATAAATCAAGCAAGAGGAGAAACATCAGAAGCAAAAAAGCCTAAAAATTTAAAACGAGATAAGTCATTTTTACTTTATTTTACGCAAGATGAATTTGATCGTGTAAAGATAGAAGCAGAAAAAATTGGAATGGGTATAAATCAATACATTCGCTTTAAAATTTTTAGCTAGTATCATATAAATACTATAATGATATTATATTGATATTATAATTATATTAATATAATATCATTTAAAAAGCTCATGAGCTTAAGCTTGAGATTGTAAACTAAAATCTTTAACGCTATGCGAGTATTATTTTATTGTAAAACAAGTATTTAACAGTTGTATCTACATCTATTGTAACGACTCTAGCATAATTTATATATCTAAATCGTTCCATTTTCTAAAATATTTTATATAAAAATTCTTTTTTCTCATTATATTTTAATATTTAATTAAGATTAACTCTTTTATAATGCCACTAAATTATTTTTTTAAATATAACTATTAAATCATTCCAAGGAAGGACAGATGAGAGCCATCTTATCTTTATGCATGGTGAGTGCATTGCTATTTGCTAGTGAAATTAACCAAAAAAATGAACTAAACAACGAGGAGATTAGAGCTAACATAGCAAGTTCATTTAATGAAAGCTCCAACATAAATTTGCTTAACGAAAAACCCACTTCAGAAGATAAGCTAAATTTAAACGAAACTCCATGCTTTAAAATAGATAGTATCTTACTGCTACATTATAATGAGATAACTAGTTTTAATGCTAATAGTATTGCCGATGAGGATATAATAAGAAAAGCTTATAAAGATAACTACTCTAAATTTAATTCTATCTTACAGAATACTTTAAACAAAATCGAGTTTAGATCAGGCAGTTGCATTGGTAAAAATTCAATCAATCTAATCATAAACTCTTTTAACAATGAGATAATAAAAAGTGGCTATATCACTTCAAGTGCGAGCCTAGTTACAAAGAGTCTAAAAGATGCCAAGCTAGAGTTTGTGATAAATCTTGGCTTAATAGATAACATAAGCATAAATGAAAGTGACACCCAAAGAAATAGAGCTAGTCTGTTTACCGCATTTGGCGAGTACTCTCATAAAAACAAAGTAGCAAATATAAGAGATATTGAGCAAGCTCTTGAGTCACTGCAAAACGTCTCAAAAGATGATGTTAGCATTAAATTTCTACCTTCAAATAGAGCTGGCTTTTCAAATATAGTGATCACTAGAGTTGATAGCTTTCCACTTAAAGCTGCCATCAGCTTGATAACCTTGGCTCAAAACAAAGCGGTAAATATCAAGCAATGGTAAATTTAAGCACCCTAAATTTACTTGGATTTAACGAAATTTTTAGCTTCTCACGAGGCAAGGATGTACTTAAAAAATATAAAGTTACAAATAAATTTAATGGCGTAAGTGATCACGGTGCTTCAAATAACTACTATTACGGCTTTAGTATCCCATTTGGCTACTTCATGCTTGAGTATGAAAAGAGCAAATATGACTACGCCCAGATCATAAACGCAGCCTACAACCTCTACACATATAAAGGTAGAAGCGAGAGTGACTCACTAAGCCTTGCTTATACATTTTATAGAGACTCAAATTTTAAAAATAGCGCCTATGTAAAGCTATTTAAGAGAAAAAATAAAAACTACCTAGAAGACTACGAGCTAGATAACCAAGCTAGAAGAAATGCTGGATATGAGATAGGTGTAAGATCAAGTTGGAATTCATACAACCAAGCTTTTAGCGCTAGGCTAGCTTATAAAAAGGGCACTGGGATATTTGACTCACAGCCTGATCCTTTAGAAGATAGTGGCGAAGCTACATCAAGATTTGCTCTAATAAATTTAAACCTAAACTACAAATATAAATTCGAAATCCCACTAAGCTACGATCTAAACATCAACGCAAGATATGGCCTAAACAAACTAAGCTTACAGGATAAATTTAGTATAGGCGGGTATTACAGTGTTAGAGGGTTTGACGGCGAGAGCTCACTTGTTGGGAACCACGGAGTGATCATAAGAAATACCCTCTCATATAGCTACTATAAAAATAACTCTATCTATGCTGGAGTTGATGCTGGTATGGTAAGAGCGACAAGTAGTGGCATAAAGGATGAAAACACCCTTGCAGGATATGCCCTTGGTCTAAAAGGATATATAAAAGCATATAACCGTCTAAGCTACGACATCTCTATCTCTAAGCCTCTTTATAAACCAAAGAGCTTTGAAACCAGATCAACAAATGTTAACTTTATTATAAGCTACGAATTTTAAGGATAAAATGTGCTAAAGAACAACCAAATTTCAAATGCGCAAAAGCCTAGTCTTTTAACCATAGGCTTAAATTTCTACATAAGTCTCTCTTTGCTACTTGGTACCGCGCCAGCACTAGCAAATGAGCCAAGTATCATAGCTGATCCAGGTGCTAGCAACCGCCCTGATATACTAAAAGCTCCTAATGAGACGCTAATAATAAACATCACAAACCCTGATAGCAAGGGCGTCTCTATGAACGAATATAGCAGGTTTAATACGCCTTCAACAGGCACTATCCTTAATAACTCTAATAAAAACATAGACACTAAGATAGCTGGCCAGATAGAAGCAAACTATAGGCTAAATAAAGAGGCGAGCCTTATCATAAACAAGGTAAATTCAGCTGAGAAATCATCTCTAAAAGGAAATTTAGAGGTAGCCGGAAGTAGAGCTGACGTGGTCATAGCAAACCCAAATGGCATAAGTGTAGATGGTCTAAATATGATCAACTCTCGCTCACTAACACTAACAACAGGCAATATCAATAAACTAAGCCCTAAAGAGATAGAGCTAATATCTGATAAATCAATAGACATCGTAGGTGACGGCCTAAATGATAAGAGCAGCGACTATACTAATGTGATCTCAAATGCTATAAATATAAACTCAAATATCCACGCAAATGAGTTAAATATTATCGGTGAAAAAGAGGTAGCTTCAAGTAGTGGCAAACTATATAACGACGTAAAAGCTAAAAATCAAGAAAACAGCTTTAGCCTAGATAGTAGCGCGCTTGGCGGCATGTATGCTAATAAAATCAAACTAGTTGGAACAAGTAATGGAGTAGGCGTAAACAATAACGGCTTAATGATAGCAAATAACAACATAGAGATAAGCCTTGATGGTGACATAGTAAACACCGGTGCTATCGCTTCTAATAAAGAGGCTAGGATTGAGGCAAATACTATAACAAACAAAGATGAAGCGCTAATAGCAGCCAAAGAGAATCTTAATATAAAAGCAGACACTTTGGCAAATACATCAAGCCAAATTTATGCTAAAGATATAAACGTAGAAGCTAAAAAGCTAGTAAATAACTCAAGCTCGCAGGCTAGGGTAGATACAGTACGTAGTCAAGGCACTATGCACCTTAATAAAGAGGGAGTAAACAGATATAAGCTTGGTGTAAATTTAAAAGAGCTAAAAGAAAAAATAAGTGCCAAACTAGCTAAAAAACTAGGCAAAGATATAAGTGAGCTAGATGAAAACGAGGTAAATGAGTTAGTATTAAAAGAGGCTATAAATAAAGATGGCACCCTTTATGCGCTAAATTTGCACAAAGACTCGCATCTAGTAGGCACCAGTCAAAAGATATTTCATAATCTAAGACTAGACTATGATACAAACGAGGTGCTAGTAGATACTAGTAGAGCAAAGAACAACGAGCAAAAAAGAACTATCACATATAGCATAGTTAAAGATGTTCTAAATGAAGATGATAAAGCTAACTTCATCCCGGGAAGCATAATAGCTAATAATGATATAAATTTAAATGTAAATGATGTCTTAAACGATAAGAGTGTTATATATGCTGGTGGAGATCTAAAACTGAATAGCGACAATGTAGAAAACATAGCCATAATGCTGAATAACCACGTAAACAGCTATAGCGTTTATAAGTGGAAAGAGAAAAAGAAGTGGTATAGAGGAAGAGGCTGGAAAACCAAAGGCGGAACGGGAAAAGTTTTTAGTTTCTCATACACAGATGTTGGCTTACCAGCAGTATTTGCAGCGGGCAATAATATAGTAGGAAGCACGCAGGACTTTTCAAGCTACGCACTAAATGATGATATAAAACTAGCAAATGTTGATCTAGATAAATTCTCTGAGCCAATATTTAATAGCCCAATAATTAAAAACCTAAATAGAAAGGTGAAAAACCAAGGATACTACTACAGCCTTGATAGTATAAACTCTGCTTATATAGCAAATATCCTTGACAGTTTATATGAAGCAAGAAATGAGAGCATAAGTAAATTTAAAAAAGAGGCCAAAGATAAAAACGTAAAAGCTTCAGCTCTAGTAATGGCTAACAACATAGACCTAGACGCCAAAGGCAACATAAGCCTAGCTGGTAGCGTAGTGGCTGATAGTCTAAATTTAAATGCTGATAAAAAGATAAAGCTAAAAGGCGCAGAGCTATCAACTAGTGGCGATGCTAACATCGCGGCTAATGATATAGAGATAGATAGTTCTGACCTAAACTCTAAAAATTTAAACATAAATGCAAAGAGCAATATCAACTTAGATCAAAGCAAGTCTCAGTTTAGCAAAGTCTCTAACCTAGAAGCTACAAACGATATAAATTTACAAGCTGGCAATGATATAAAAGTCTCTGGCTCAAATTTAGATGCGAGTGGTGATATAAATTTAAACTCAGGCAACGATATAGAGATAAAAGCAGATGAGTTTAGCTACACACACCATGTAAGCTCTAAAGGGATGAAATTTGATGAGAGTGTAAAAAGAGTAAGCGCTGCAAATTTAGACGCTAAGGATATAAATTTAAATGCTAAAAATGCTCTTTTAGTTTCATCAACTCATCTAAACGCACTAAAAGATATAAATTTGAATGCTAGTGATATCATACTAGCAGCACAGTCAAACACTAGCGAGGCAACAGCTATAAATAGCTCTAAGTCGCTCCTTTCTAAAAAGCAAACCATAGATAGTGCCGTAAGCTCAGAGGTAGTAAGCACTACTCTAAACTCTGGTAATAATATAAATTTAAACTCAGCTAATGATATATATCTAGTATCATCTAAGCTAAAATCAGACAAAGACATAAATTTAAACTCAAACAACAATATCCTCTTTGAAAATGGCTACAACGTAGAGGCTAGCTCTCATGCTTCTAAAAAGAGCAAAATATCTTTAAATCCAAACGCCTTTTATAAGAGTAGCTTTGATCTTGTGGCAAATGGCAGTAAAAAGGCAGTTTATAGCACTATAGACTCTGGCAATGATATAAATTTAAATGCCAAAAGTGCTCTTAGCCTAAAAGGCACAAACCTAAATTCTGGTAGCGATACAAATTTAAACGCAGAGCTTATAGCTATATCAAACACAAATGATGAAAGCTACCATAAAGAGGAACATAAGAGTAGTAAAGTAGGTATATTAAAGCCTAATGAAGTGCTAAAAGATGTCGTTGTTGATCTAAAAAGAAAGCTAAACCCCCTAAAAGAAGCAAAAGATAAATTTAGCTCACTTAGCACACCTACATTTGTAATAGGAAAAACATCTGCCAAATTTGAAAGCAACAGCTTGGAAGCTAAGAGCTCTAACATAAAAGCTGGCAAAAATATAAATATCAATGCCAATAAAGATATCAATATAGTAGCTTCAAATGTAGACGCTAGAGAGAACTTAAATTTAAAGGCTAACGAAGCGATAGAAATTTCATCGACAAATAGCATATCTAATGCCAAGTCAGAATCAACCGCAAGAAAAATCCTAGGCAAGCAAAGCGCGTCAGCTAGCTCTAAAAATGAAGAGGTTGTTAGCTCAAATTTAAACGCCAAAAACATAAACATATCCTCAAACCAAGATACTACGCTTATAGGCTCAAATATCAGCGCAGATGAGAGCTTAGATATAAAAGCTGGTAATATAAATTTACTCCCAGCCTCATATAGCTTAGAGAGCTCATCTAAATTTAAAGACTCAGGCTTTGGAGACCTAATAAAATCAAATGGTGAAGAGAGTAGCTCAAACTATAACCTTGCCACAAGCACACTATTAGCAAAAGATATAAGTCTAAACTCAAATACAATAAACGCCCTAGCTTCTATCATAGAGGCTGCTAATGTAGATGTGAATACAAAGCTTTTAAATTTAGTCTCAGCAAAGAGCACATCTGTAAATACAACTCTAAGCAATAACGCAGGAGTTTTAACAGCTACTGTAAAAAATAAGGGCAAGATAGAAGAGGTAGAGATCCCAGCTATCATCAAGGTAAAAGATAAATTTACACTAAATGGCAAGGATATAACAGATAAACTAGACACTACAACCTTTAAAGCCATAAACGACTCTTTAAACTCAGAGGAATTTAAAGAAGGAGTTATAAGAGAGCTAAGATCAAGTTCAAATACCCCAATAGATGAAGAGACGATAAATCAAGTAAAAGCAGTCCTAAACTCTAAAGAGTGGGAAGATAAGACAACCACTCTTAGTGGTATGGGAGCTCTAATAATAACAGCCATCGTTACATTCCTAACAGCAGGAGCTGGAACCGCTGTAGCTGGAGCACTTGGAGCAGCTGCTAGCTCAACTGCAAGTGCAGCCATATCAGCTATGACAACAGCTGTCATAGCAAACTCAACAGTCCAACTAACAAACAATCTCTTATCTCATGGCAAGGTTAAATTTGATACATCATCCCTCGCCAAATCAGCCATCAGTGCAGGGGTAGGCTCATATGTTAGTAACTACATATCAAGCATAGATACTCTAAGTAATACCAATATCATAAATACACCATCTTATACCTTCTCTTATGCAGACCTACTAAGCTCCACATCAAACGCAGCAATAAACTCTGCCATCTATAAAACAAACTTTAAAGATGCGCTACTATCAAATTTAATCTCTAAAGCAACAGATAATGCTTATAGAGCAGTAGGAAGCTACTCAAGCAATGAAGCAAATATAAACTCTAACCAATTATTTAAAGAATCAGCCTAGGCAAGATAGCTCTTCACTCAGCCGTAGGAGCACTATCAGCAAAGCTATCTCATGAAAACGTTGCAGCTGGTGCATTAAGCGGGGCTGTAAATGAAGCAATCTCTTCTGCACTACATAAAGATACATCAAATATGAGTACTAAAGAGATAGAAGATTATAACAACAAACGCCTACTAGCCTCTCAGCTAATAGGCATAATAGCTGGAGGTATAGCTAATGGGGATAAAGGAGCAAACGCAGGATACAAAATAACCACAAGCGCAGATACTTATAATAGGCAGCTTCATCAAAGAGAGATAGACTTTATAAACAATAAAAACAATATAGCAAGCTTTAAATCAAAGCTTCAAACTACAACAAATAAAATTTATAGCGATGATGAAGCAAAATCTATCCTAGCAAAAGCAGCAGTGTCTTTAACGGATAAATCATTTAATGAAACATATAGACAAAGTCTAAGCTCAAATGATCTATATAATATAGAGCTAGCAACAAATTTCATAAAACAAAGTAGCTTTTATAATACAACTCTAGATAATACAAATGCCTTTAACCCAGATAAGAA
>LVWL01000001.1 GCA_002092835.1 Campylobacter concisus
GGCTTGTCTATTGTACTGGGGTACAGTGTTGAAAAATTTGTGTGGCTAGCTTTTATCGTAGCCCTAAAATTTAGCCTTTGCGTTTAAAATTCTTAGCATTAGTTTTAGTAGAGATTGATTTTATTTAAAAATTTAAAGACCTACTAAAATACAAAGTAAGTCTTTAAATATGATCTTATAAAGCCTTTATATCTCCACCGATAACTCTTAGCCCTCTACTATCAAATATCGCCTTTACGCCAGCTACTTCTATCACGACGCTTGATCCTTCTATCGTTACTTTTGTGCTACCTACTTGATGGATTATCTTATCTTTGGCATTTACCTCATAAGTCGTCTCTATATTACTAAATTTTGAATCAGCAATCTCTGTGTGCTGGGCAGCTGTTTTTGTTGTGAAATTTGACTTAGCATTTATATCAATGTAGCTATTTGCCTGAAGCACAATATGCTCGTTACTAAATTCATTTATGCCTTTTTGTGAATTTAGCTTATAACCACCATCTATATTTTGCTCTTTTGTGCCTTTTACCTCTTTCATCTCATCATTATGTATAGTCGTATTAAGATTTGATTTTACTTCTACAAATTTATCATGTCCTACAAATTCATGACTATCTTGACCTACTCTTGTATTGTTATCAACAGCTACATTTAGCGTATTTGAGACGCCCACTACTGTATCTTTTGAAAGTCCGACTGTTGTTAGATATTCAGCTCCCACATTTACATTTTTTGCTAGATCTATCGTCTGAATGTGGGCTTTTTTTACTCGCTCAGTATAACTTCCATGCACCTGTGAGCTTTTATCATTTAGTATTGTTTGAGAAAAGTCGTTATTTACAAGCTCGTCATAGTCCTTTTCTGCTTTTACATAAATTTGTTCTTTATTTTTTAAATTTGATAAAGTAATCTCGTTTATACCGGTCTCATTTGCGCCAATTGTCTTTGAGCTAAGAGATGTTTGGTGATAGTTGCTATCCACATTTACAAGTGGCGTATTTGAGGCATTATATAGGCTACCGCTTACTACTGGGTTATCTATGTCATTTTGTAAAAACGAGATGATAACCTCATCGCCGATCCTTGGTATGGCAAAAAAGCCTGAGCTATTGCTAGCAATAGGCGTTATCACTCTTAGATAAGCACTCTTGTGATAGCTTGCGTTGATAGCGTCGTCTTTATCGATTATCTCTTGTGTGCTAAAAGCATTTAACCTCACCTTTACCCTACCATAGCTATCAGTATGGATCGTGTTATTTTGGCTGTTTAGCCCATCTTGACCGACTACAAGACCTAGCGTGATGTCTGGTGCTTTTGGTTTTTGTTTGTAGCTTGGGACAAATTTCACACTACTTGGAATGATGCTTATCTCATTTGTGTATGAGCTTATAAATTTTTTATCTTTAAATGGGACATTATCGCCTAAATTTAAAGTATTTTCTAAAACGCTCTCATCAATATAAGTATGCTTTAAAGCTATTATTTTAAACTCATATTCGCCCTTGCTAGCATCAATAGCTACCGAGATATTGTCATTTAAACTTAATGCAAATACATTTGAGCTAGCGGTAAATTCTTTTAAAAGCATATCGCTTCTTAGTTTCTTAAGGTAGGTGCTAACTTCAAGCAAGCTAGTATCACTAAATGAATACTCGTCCAAATTTATATGCTTATCATAGATATTTACCTGCTCGTCAAATATCTTTTCATTTTTACTCTCCAACACATTTGGATAAGCTGTATTTTGAAAAGAGTGCGTAAAGCTATTTGCTTTTAGCGTCTCGCTCTTTGTTATTTTATTTATGTGTTCGGTTGCTAGATTATTATTCAAATTTACATTAAAGCTTACTTTTCTAGCTTCCTTGCCACTGCTTGTATCGCTTGAAGTAAAATTTTCATTTTGATTGCTATAAGCTAGTATAAATGTATCATGAAAATAAATTTTTTCATTATCTTCATAAAAATATATACCACTATCATGGCAAAGTCTTGTTATAAAGGCTAGGTCGCTTTCATTGTACTGGGCTATAAATTCTCTTTTGTTGTAGTTATTTTTGATATTTGAGAAGTCTAGCTCTTTGGTTAGCCTTTGTTTATTAAAAGTCAAAATATCCTTTACTACTTCTAAAATGCTCTGGTCTGTATAAATTCTATTTGCTCTATTTATGCTTAGTCTATATAGTGGCGAAGTTAGCTTGAATTTAAAGAAGTATTTTTTATCTATATTTGTACTAGTCTCATCGTCTACGCCAAGATACTCTACATCGCTTACTATTCCACTAAAGTGCATATCGTTTGAGCTACCATCTGGAACGATATTTTTATTTGTTGAAGAAGGCCTTTTTATGCTTAGCTTTATACTTTTATCAAGATATTTATATATGCTTGAGTAACTTTTATCGTTATTGTAGATGGTGTCTAAATTTTCATAAAGCGGGTTTTTGACCAAATTTATATAGGCAAAGCACTCTATGTTAAATATACTTTCTAAATTTTCATAAATATCTGCACGTGTAACGATAAATTTATCGTTTGACTCGTTTGCTATCTGAAGAGTTGAGAAAGTATCGTTAGATACGCCGTAGTCCACAAAGCCATCTGTTGCCACTGAGTTGCTGGATGCTAGCATGACAGGCTTGGTCAGTGATGATGTTGGCGATGTTAAATTTTTGTCCATTTGTTGCTCTTTCAATCTTTTTTCGTTTTCTTCTTCTTGTTGTAATGCCTTTTCAAACATTTCAATATCGGTGTCGGTGAGATTACGATAGTTTTTAAACCACTCTATTTGGTCCATTTGCTTAGCACTTTTAAATTCTCTGTAATGTATATTATTAATAGTATCTACACCTGATTTCACTAAATCAACGACCTCATTACATGTTCCACAACCTAAAGCACCAAATGCTTTTCCAGTACCATCAATAGCATCTTTAGCTCTTGTATATTTATCTTGCTCGCTAAAGTCTTCTAAATTTGTATTATCGTTTTTTATATCAAGTTTCTTTTTATTTATATTAAAGAAATCCATTATTTTTTCCAACTATTAAGTAAAATATCTAAATCTTTTTCATCATTTATGAGTGTCAAAATATATTTTAAATATTTGTAGTCTTTAGGGTCTTGCCCGTATTGTAGTTGCTTTTCAATTAATTTAAATTTTTCTTCTTTAAATTCTTTATATTTTGGAGTTTTTATAAATTCTAGTAGCTCCTTGCTAGGTATTTTACGCTCGAATCCAACTCCATTATCTTGAAAAAAGAATAAAAATTCTGATCCCATAGAAAAAGCTAATCTATCATTTGGCTTTGTGCCCTTATCTAAAAGGTTATCAAAAGTCTTA
This sequence comes from Campylobacter concisus, assembly GCA_002092835.1. Lineage (NCBI taxonomy): Bacteria > Pseudomonadati > Campylobacterota > Epsilonproteobacteria > Campylobacterales > Campylobacteraceae > Campylobacter > Campylobacter concisus. The sequence continues at coordinate 3,344 of LVWL01000001.1, forward strand.
AATTTTTTCATTAAAAAAGCGATTTCTAATAAATTTGGCTCATATCTAAGTTCATTACTTTTTAAAGTTATATTCGTATCGCAATTAAACTTATCTATATAGTAATCTATGATTTTAATGGTATTCCCATCACTTACATTTTTATCAAATATAGCGGCGAACATATCCGTACAATTTGCTTCGTGTGAATATAAAGATGTTATGAGAAATATGATTATTGCCAATTGCTTCATTGCGCTAATTCCTTTTGAGTTTCATTCTTTAATAAATTATCTAAAACCTCTTCATCATTTACAAGCGTTAGTACTTTCTGTAAAAGAATATAGCCTCTTGGGTCTTGTCCATGTTCTAAGAGTTTTTTGATTAGCTTAAATTTCTCTTCTTTAAATTCTTTATATTTTTGAGTTTTAATAAATTTAAACAACTTAGGACTTGGGGACTGTCCTTCTAGCTTAACACTATTTTCTTCGAAAAAAAGCAAAAAGTCTAATCCTATTGAACCAGCCAACCATACATTAGGTACTGCACCTTTTTCTAAAATCTCGTCAATACTTTTAGGCTTATTTGCACTATATGCAAATTCTAATAAACTAGCTTTCATTGTGAAATTCGGTAAATTTATACTAGCATTAGCATCACATCCTAGATCATCTATGTAGTATTTTATATACTTAGCCGTTTCAGCGTCACTTAAATTTTTATTAAAAATGAGCCCAAACATATCCGTGCAGTTTGCTTCATGTGAATATAAAGATGTTATGAGAAATATGATTATAACTAGGTGTTTCATATCGCATTTCGCATATCATATTAATTTAAAAGATAAAGATAAAAAGGGCTCATCTGTGTCCTTCTAGCTAGAAGATGATTTTATTAACCCTAGGGGTAAACCCTAGGTTGGTTTTAAGCTTTTTTAGTAGCTTCTCTCCAGTCATCGCTTCCGCTTGTACCTGCAGCTACGTGTTCCCAAACTATCTTTCTATAGTTCATTGAAACTTTGAAAAGCTCTGTTTTGTCGCTGTTTAGCTTATCTTGAGCATTTGGGCTTACTAGAGTAATATCTGTTATAGTTGCATCTTCTAGTTTTGTAGTAAAGAAATGCTCCGCACCACCACTAGTTGATGTTCTATACCAATAGATCTCAACCTCTGGAAGTCTTTCACCTTGTGTTAAAGCATTGTAAAGAAGTGGAACAGCTTTATTTAGTGATGTAGTAAAACTAAATGGCTTATGGACTCTTTGACCTGATGGTTGGCCACTTTGTGGATCAGTTGGAACTGTTACTATATGAGAAACCTCTTGAGCCATGATCTCATCTTCATGACCCGACTGATAGCGATTACCTATACTAGCTTCTGTTGAAGCACCACTTGAAATAAGTCCTTGTGTAGAACCTTTCACTTTAATATACACTGGTTGTGACATATTTACTCCTATTAAAAAGTTTGGATTATTCTATCTTTTATTTACTTTCTGTTTTATTAAAAACATTACTTTTTTAACATATAGCTTTGAAGAGCTTTATGTAATAGATAATTAAACGCTTCCTTATCTTCCTTAGTGCTTTTTAGTACGGCTCCTGAAAGATATTTAAAAAATGAGTTGTTCTCGACTATATCATACATTTGGCTATATAGCTCTTTGCAGATAAGCTTAACCAAAACCGCATTTATTAGCTCTGTTGAGTCACTAAGAGGAAGAGTTTTCATGATTGTTTCCATATCTTTTGTATTTAAAGTCCTAGTCTGCTCACTTATAGGGCTCATATTTGGTTGCAATTTTATACTCTCAACTATCTTTGTCAAAAGCTCATCCATGCTTTTTGCAGTTAGCATATTTTGATTATTTGCATTTTCTTCTTCATCAAAATTTTGAGCTATCTCATTTAAATTTAAAACTGCATCGTGCACATTTTCATTTAAAGTGATATCTTTTTTATCATTTATTAATGAGTTTATCTTTGGCTCTTCTTTAAAATCAACATTTGAAATTTTACCAACTGGTTCAAAACGTTTATCATCGAGTTTGTCAAAATTTTTTGTATTTTCTATTATCTTATGGGCTTTCCCTATATATTCATCAATTCTAGAAGGATCTATAAATATAAATTTTAACTCCCCTATCCTAAAGACATCGCCCAAATTTATGACACTCTCATAGTCATCTGGAAGCTTTGAATATGAATCACTATAAAAAATTTCACAATCTTTATAGCCACAAATTGTGAAAACCCCCTCTTCAAATCCAACATGAGCGTGTTTTGGTGCGATTGAATCGCTCATATCATTACAAGAAAATTTTGTAGTATCTAACGAGCCTATATCACCGCCATTTTCATCAAAAATGATAAATTGAGCTGAAAAGCTTGACGCTTTATCGTAATTTTGTATAACTGCTGCTATTTGTTGCATATTTTTTCCTTAATAAAGCATCTTCTTTGGTAAATTTATCGTTGGTATGATATCCATAAGCTCTAAAAGCTCTCCTCCATTTGGTGTTACTTCAAAGCCAAAATAAGAATCTCTTCTACCATAAAAATTAAGCGTACTAACACCAACACTACTAAAATTTGAAGCTTTTAATATCTTATACCAGCCCCATTCTCCATCAAAGCTTAGCTCTTTTCTCTCGCTTCCAGTACTTGAAACTGCATTGAATTTAAACTGTGTTGATATATCAAAATTTTTACTTGAAACTATCAAATTTGAGGCAATTGTATGATCGTAAGTCAAAGAGTTATTAGAATAGCTAATATTTATATGGCTAAAATTTGCCGATAAGTCGACAGCTTTTAAATTATAATTTAATTTTAGCTCATCATTTGAATCAAGCATTAAATTTGAAATTCTGTCTATATAGGCAATATTTTTAAGGAAATCCCTACTAAATCTTAGCTCTTTTGCATATTTTGGTCTTATTTTATAACCATCAGCAGTTTTACTTAAGATTTGTTTTAGATATCTATCATAAAAGCTATTCCAAGTTCCGTTTTTGCCAAAGAATCTTTTAAATTCTTCTATACTGACAGCCTTTGGAGATTGTTCGTTAAATGGATAAAATGGCTTGATAAGACTTTCAAAATCATCAAAAACATCATCTCTATATGCTGTTGATAAAAGCGCTGAAGCGCCATTTTCTACTTGTTTCCATGCAAGTGTCGATAACTTTTGATAATATTCATTTAACTCATCTGGAAGCTTCTTAGCATCATTATTTAAGACAACAAATGGATCGTTTTCGTTTTTTATGCCATTTATTGCATAAACTATTTTATCATCGTTGCTTTGAAGCATTTCAAAGTTATAGTCACTAACTTTTTTATAAACGCTTGTTACATCGTTGCTTATAATATCTAGCAAGTCATTAGAATTTAACGCATGATAGTTAGTAAATTTAGCACTAAAATCACTGAAAACACGCTTTATCTCACTTGAAGCAAATCCTAGAGAGTAGATATATTTTAGTAAATTCTCATCATTTAAATTTGTATTTTGATTAGTTAATTTTATTAAAGAATTTAAAGGATTTTCTCTCTTTGACAAGATGTCGAGCTCTTCTATGACCTCTTTTTTTGTAGTAAATTCATTTGGTTCTATTTCTCTTAAAATTTGGCTCCACTTATCAGCATAATTTTGCAAATAAAGCTCTATTACAGCAATGCTTAGCTCTTTCTTATCATTTGAGCTAATATCTTTTAAAGAAGAATTTGTCTCCATTAGCCAAGATTCTATTCCAGCTGTTTGATCTATGTTTGAGCTAAGCTTTGACAAGAAATCTCTTAAATTTTCTTTTGTATAAATTTTATTAAATGGCTTAAATGCTTCTTTTTCTTGGACTACTGTGTATAAATTTTCAACATCTTTTTTAATATCGTAAAAAGATTTATCGTCCTTGAATGATATGAACTCAAGTATATAGTAGAGCCTTTGTACTCTTTGAACAGGTGATAGCCTCGTATTTGCTATACTTTGAGCAACTGTATCTGCAGTTATGTTTAAATTTTCTGCCTTTAAAATAGCCTCAATATGAGCTAAAAATTCATCTTTTGCAACGCCATATTTTTCAAATTTATCCCAGTTTGTACTAATCCAAATTTTAAATAAATCCACATTTGTGTAATCTTTATCAAAGAGCGAATCATACATATAAAATGCTTTTATTAGCTTATCTGGATCGCTTTCATTTTTTAGTATATTTTCCATTTCAGTTAAAACTGTATTTTTGAAAAAATCAGCATTCAAATCATAGTAAAGTGCTTTAACTGGAGTGAAGCCTTTATAAGAAGTATCTAGTGTTATATACTCAAATTTAGTATCGCCGCTAAAGATTCTTGGATAGTCATTTAGACTTTGTTTTAGTAAATTTAGAAGCTCAATCTTTTGTGTTGGAGAGAGATCCTTGTATTTTTTACCATCAAGGTATGAAGAAATTTTATTTGCATTATTTATAGCATTTTGCTCTTTTATATTTTTGGTCTCTAGAATAAAACTAGAACCCAAATATACTCCAGCACAAAGTATGGCTACTAAAACAAAATTTACAAATTTTGTAAATCTATTTTGAGCACCAAATTTATTTAAGTTGGCTTTAAAAGCTATCTCTTTTAAAAATGATTTTACAAAATAGCTTTGTTTACTATAGTTATTTACTGCTCTTAAAAGTGGTTTTTTGATATTATATCTATCACAAATAGTGTTTGTAAGGTAGTTTATAGGTATATTTTCTTGATAAGCACTTACGAAATAAACTCCATTTATGGTTGAGCTATTTTTAAGTGCATTTTGAGAGCTTAGCTTTGTTACAAAATCTTTCACTAAAGCAAAAAAATTATCAAGTTGTTTTAAAAAGAGATATGAACGTTTTTTATCTTCCAATAAATGCGAAATCGAATTCTTACTCATGAGATGTTTAAATAATGACTCGCTTAGGTTTTTTAGTTCAGTTTCTAGTGATTGTTTTGAGAAATTTGGATCTAAGTTTATTCCTAGAGCTTTATTTGCCACATCTTCATTGAAAAGCCTGAAATAATCTCCCATGCCATCTATTAAGTCAAGTTTGCTAAAAACAATATAAATAGGGAATTTAATATTTAGATGTTTCTCGCAGTCATTAACCCTTTTTATCATATATCTAATTAATTCATCAAAATATTCTTGAGTGCCTTCGAGGAATTTTTTAGTATCTATTATTAAAACCGCACCACTTAATCTAGCGTTAAAATCATTTCGTTTTAAAAAGTGTAAAAATTCACTCCAGATACTTTTTTTAAGCAAGTAATCCCTATTTTTATCCACATCATCTTCAGGAAGCTCTTCAGTAGCTGTTGGCTGGTACAAGCTCTCTTGTGCAAAATGTATACCCTCAGTATCTAAAAGTGCGCCAAATTTTGAAATGTAAAGATTAAAGTTTGTTGTACTTTTGTGTATTTTTTTATAAGTATCTAAACTATCAGATAGTGGAAATTCGATATTTGAATAGTTTATAAACGCACTCTTTCCAGCACCTTCGTTACCCATTATCATTATTAAAGGTAATTTTTTAAAATTTATATCTTTTTTCCATGTTGTTTTGGCATCTTTCAAAGAAAGCATAAAATTTCTTTTTGCCTTACCAAAGCTATCCATAGACTCTTTTTTTATCTCTTTTAGCTTATTATTTTTTTCATCTTTTTGAGATGCTAAATAGTGCATTAATGGTTTGATTAAAACAAAAAAACAAAATAACTACCCAAAATGCAATTAATATAGTGACTCTTGAACTTATACTAGCAAAGCTATATACATCGTTAAAAGCTATAAGTGGAGCGTAAAGCCAAAATAAGATGCTTAATGCAATAGAAGCTACCAAAATGGTACTGTGTTTAAATCTAAAAAAGACAAAAAATCTTCTTAGGTAATCGATAAATGCCATTGATGCACATCCTTTTACAAATAAATATATTTCTTTAATGTAATAATAACAAATATTTTAGATTTTATATCTGAAAATTTAAGAGCAGAGCCTAAATTTTATAAAATTTGACATATTTTTATTACTTTTAAGCCTTGTACCAAGGCCTATTTTACTATAACCTTCATCCATCCCAAGCTTTAATTGCATCTTTGGAGAATAGTTTATTTTTATGTATAAATCGGCAACAAATTCATTGTTCGTAAAAAAGATAAGAGTATCTTGAAGCTCTTTAAACTTTCTTCTTTTTGGAAAAAAATCAATAGCTTCTTCATAATCTATGCCATCTATATAAACTGCTATTTTAGTTTGTTTCTCAAAAAGCTTTTTACCAAGTATAAAATTTCTGCCCAAAGTCCTATTTTTGATACCAAGCGAATTTAAATTTGAAGGCGCTATGAAAATTTGATTTGGTAGATTTTCTAGCAAAAATAGTTTATTTTTTAAATTAAAATGACGCTGCAAGGCAAACTCAATCTCTCTTTTAGGCCTTCTTTGGCTAATAATAAGCGGAGAAAATGGTAAGAATTTTTTTGCTAATTTTTTATTGCTTATGTTTAATATATCTAATAAAATCTTTGAAATTTTATCATCAAGCTCTTTTTCAAAGGATCTTGCATAATTTTTTAGGCTAATGCTATCAAAGAAAAGCCAAAGCAAGTAATTGTCAAAAAAGTCAAAAAATTTCTCAAAATCATTATCGCTACTCTTTGAAATCTTTTCTAAAATATAACTTGTAAGATGCGAGCCGCTTCCCAAAAGACCCATAAAATTTACGACGATTTTTACTGCATCCTCTTTATTTAAGCTCTCAAGCTCATTAATCGGATAGGCAAAACTTGGGCTATTTTTTAAAAAGATATCTCTTCTATCGTGGTGCTTTAGGCAGTTCTTTACTAATTTAAAAAAAGAAGCTTGATTTAGTTCTTTGTTCATATTAATTTTTTTGTACCACCCAAGAAGTCATAATTAAGCAAAATTTTACTCTTTATACACTTTATTTTAAGTTCACAAAATGAATTGATTGATGCAAATTTTGATAAAAATTTAGCCAAATTTATACCTAAAGCATAGACATTTCCAATACTCTCAAATTCACTTTCATCTATATAAAATATGCAGAGCAACCCTCTTTTTGCAAAGCCTTGATCAACTCTATAAATTTGCTTTGTTTTTATATCATAAAGCGAGTTTGCAAATTTTTTAAAAAACTCATCATCTGGCGTGCTAAAGGTATTAAGAAGTGCTAAAAAAGAGCCCTTCTCTAGTATACTTTGATAACTAAAAGATAATATGCTAACTAGTTTCCAAAGAAGATTTCCATCTATTTTTACTCGCTTTACACTAGTTGGAATGGTTAAATTTTTAGTTGTTACACCTTGATGAGATAACACTCTATCTATCTCACCAAGTCTTAGCTTACAAGGCAAATCACCATTGCAGCAAAGTGTATCTATGCTAATGGTTTGATCTTTAGAGTCGCTTTTAAAAAAAGAAATTTCTTTATATGAGTTTAGTTTTATATCTGTTTTATTGCTGACAAAATAATAATCTTTTGCTCGCTCATCATTTAAAAATTCAAATCTCTCAAAACTTTTATAGTTTTTTAATATCCTTTTTTCATTATTACTACTATGAGCGACCACCTTATTTATTGAAATGATTTCATAAGCATCGATATTTGAGCGATCTAGAAAAATTCTATATTCGCTTCGTCTATTGTTATTCAAAATAGGCTCGGCACTCATTACAAATAAATTTATTGCAGGCGTAGCAAAAAGAGAAAAATACTCTAGCCTTGGCACATATCCACTTGGCATATCTTTTGAAAATATAAATTTAATATTAAAGCTTTTTGCGGAAAAATTTTTAAGAAAGCTAAGTCCATTTAATCGCACAAAATTTAGCTTTGAAGGAAAAAATGATAGCTCTTTTAAAAGCTCAAACGCTTCAAATCCAAACTCATCACTCTTTATCAAACGCTCATCAAACTCATCTAAACTAAGTTTATCAGGGCTTAACTTTATCTCTTGATCGCTATCTTCAAAACTTATTGTAATAAATTTCAAGTAATTTTTTAGCCACATTAAGAGCGTAGAAGAGAAGTAAACATTATCTCCAAGATATAAATTTAAAAAGTCTACATCAAGTTCTTTAGTGCTAAGCTCGTCCTTTGTAACGCTTATATTTAAATTTAGAAGATAATCACTCTTATTGTTTGACATAAAAGCTTTTGTTATCTTTAAGGGAAGCAAATTTATGTCAAAGATTGTTTGAAATTTGCACGTTACGCCATTGATCTGCTTTGACTCGACTATACTTCCTTTTGGTATAAATTCTTTTACCCCAGAGAAGTCATCTCTTAATGTAAATTCTTGCATACAAACTGATGGAAAAGGATTTGTATAGCTTGGCATTAATATATTTACTAAAGACTCAGCGATTAGTGGGATATTTTCATCTAGTTCTTGCCTGATCCTCGATGTTAAAATAGCCATATTTTCTATTATACTCTCAACATCAGGATCTTTGCTTTTAGTATCTAAAAAGGGTGCTACTTTTGGAAAATTTTTAATAAAAAGGGCTCTTGTTTCATCAAGATATGCCATCTCTTTTTGAAAATAAGCTAGATTATTTTCATTATAATCCATTATAAAATCTCACAATATCTATTGTTTTTAAAAATAACTTTTAGCAAATACTCTTTAAAATTATCATTTTTATGCTTGTAGTTTATATTAAAGATGATACGCCAAGGCTTTAGTGAGTCATCGTATCCGATAGATGTTACTTCTATTCTATTCTCATTTGAGCTGATTAATTCATATATTGCCATACCAAGTTTATGACCAAGCTCGTTTATCTCAACACCCATCGACCAAAGATCAATAATACTATCATTTAATCGGCCGTAGTTACCAAGTCTAGAGTTTAAGATAGTATCAATGTGATCTTTTATGTCGCTGTCTAGATCTTTAAAATATGGACGTAGTTTTGATTCGTCACTAAATTCATATAAAATTTTATCTATCAGCGACATAGTAAGCTTACTCTTTGTCTAGTTTTCCGACCAAAGAAAGCTCGAAATTTGCTCCCATAAATTTAAAGTGAGGTCTAGCCAAAAGCTCTATTTTGTACCATCCAGGCTCGCCAGCTATATCACTGACGATTACTTTTGCGCTTCTAAATGGTCTTCTACTTCTAACATCTGCTGGTGGATTTTCCTGATCTGAGATGTATTGTCTTAGCCATTCATTTAAGCCGCGCTCAACATCGCTACGCTCTTTCCATGTACCTATCTCTTCTCTTTGAAGCACTTTTAGATAATGAGCCAAACGAGAGATCAAGAACACATAAGGCAGTTGAGTTCCGAGCCTGAAATTTGTCTCAGCAGCTTTACCTTCTGGAGTATTTGGGAAAATTTTAGGTTTTAACGCAGAGTTTGCTGAGAAAAATGCAGCGTTATTACTATCTCTTCTTAAAGTAAGAGCGATAAATCCATTTTCTGAAAGTTCAAATTCTCTTCTATCTGTGATCAAACTTCGGTTGGAATTTTTGTTTGGACGCTTCCATAATTTTCATAAGTATAAGTTGGAAGATCTTTTACGGCACCGCCACCTTTTGGCCCAATAATATTGCCGCACCATCTATAATCAGCAAAACTATCTGTAAGCCTTGTAGCAAACGCATAAGCTCCATTGCCCCAAAGCATATCATCATGATTATTTACAGTTTCTCTATAATTAAAGCTCTTTATAGGGTTATCTTCTGGCACATAAGGAGATCTTGTAAGAAATCTATTTACCATACATCCTGTGTATTTTGCATCTTCATTTTCTCTAAAAGTTCTCCATCTTGTATATTGTGGGCCTTCTAGCATGCTTTTTAGATCTTTTATATTTTCAAGCTCACCAAAATTGTCAAGTCCGAAAAATTTAGCAGAAAGAGATGTAAGAAGTGGCGAATGGCTCATTGCAGCAATTGATGACATTTTATTTAAAAAAGTCATATCTTGATTTGATTTATCTAGCTCATAGTCAGCCACTATCGCACCAACTGGTTCACCACCAAATTGTCCATATTCGGCTGAATAAATTTGTTTATAAAGTGTACTTTGAGTTATGTCTAGATTATTTTCAAAATCATCTAAAATTTCTTCTTTTGTGGCGTCTAAAAGATCAATTTTTACATTTTCATTAAAATTTGTTCTCTCAACCAAAAATCTAATTCCACGCCAAGTTGATTCTAGCTCTTGAAAAGATTTATTGTGTAAAATTTCATCCATTTGAGCAGATAAAAGGGTATCGATGTGAGCTATCATCTCATCAAGTGCGAGCTTATTTATTTTATCTTCGGCATTATTTGTTGTTATTATGTTTGAAATAAACTCAGCAACTCCTTGCTTTACAACACTATAACTCTCGTCATCTTTTGAATATTTACTCCTTTGCATTATGCTTTCAATGATAGGAGTTTTAACTTTAGTTTCAGACATTTTTATTCCTTATCTTGTTCGTCTTTAATCTCTAAAAGAAGTTGTTTTCTACTATCTTCATCTTTTATAGCTTCTAAAACCGCTTTTCTAAAATCAGGCATATTGCCCATAGGACCTTTTAGTGCAACTAAAGCTTTTCTAAGCTGCAAGAGTTTTTTTAGTTCAGGGATTTGATTTATAATATTGTCTGGATTAAAATCATGGATGCTCTCAAAATCAAGGTCAATATTTAAATCTTCATTATTAGAATTTAGCTTATTTTTTACAGAGAAATTTGTATGAATATCTAAGCTTTTCATAACCTGATCAAAATTTATTTTATTGATAGAAATCACTTCACGATCTTCAAGTGGAGTTTGGTTTTCACCAGTTAAATTTGCAACTACCATAAGTTTTAATGGAAGCTCTACATCAGCCTCTTGGTCATTTGTCTTAGTTTTATAACTATATTTATGCGTTCTTTTGGTGGGATTAGATTATCTGCCATAGTAACATCCTTTTTTCATAAATGATTTAAGAATTATATTTAAATAAAATTAAAGGTGATTTAAAAAAACATATTTTATCACACAAATGTTTTTGCCTTTATATATATGTCTGATAAATAATCTTTAAGCTCGGTATTTTCTATAAAATTAACTATTTGTGCATAGGTAGCTTTTGCATTATTATTCATGCCTTGAGCAGTAAAAATTTTTGATAATTCAAGCATAAAATTAAGCTCACTTTGAGCGCTTGAAGCATGCTTGCTTTTGTCTAGTTCTTTTATTAGATCTTCAAAACTCATATCTTTTTTACTATCACTGCTGGAAGTAAATTCCAAAGAGTTGCTTTTAATAAAAAATTTACTTATATCTTCACTAAAAAAAGCTTCTCCGCTTTGAAATTTGAGCTTTTTTATATCTGGAAATTTATCAATAAAATTTAAAACCATATCGCAAATAAGATCACTTTGCCTTGCAAGTCCAGCACTATTTAAAAACTCACAAAATATCGTAATGCCTTCTATCCAAAATGGATTAAGTGCTAAATTTCTTATAAATTTTTCTAAGTTGTCAAGATTTAATTCATTATTTTTTTAAAAAGCATAATCAGATTTTCATCAGGATAACGTATCTGTGTTATTTGATCGCTACTTGATGGGAGCGCCTTTATTCTGCCCCACATTGCTTCAAAAATTAAAGCATAAGCATTAAAATTTTTAATATCACTCCTTAAAAGCATTAGTGATAAATTTATAAAATATTCTCTAAATTCTCTATCATTAAATGTGCTAATATCATTGCCACTAAATGAAACGTTTTGATAGTAAGTTGGCTCAGTTTTAGTAATGACTTTTGGCTCTTTAGCTTTTAAAATTTCTTCTTTTTTTTCTTCTATATAAAGCGTATCAAAATGTATACCAAGCTCTTGTGAAAGCTCAGGCACAAGGTCATTAAACGCTTTTGCGTCAGCTTGATCCAAAGCTTTATCATTAGCTTGCGTAAAAAGCTCTATTGTCTGAGCTATTATCTTTTTTTTAGCAGGTAGCTGCTTTTCGTTTTTTGCAAGCGAATTTGGCTCTTTTTTCAAAATAAATAGAAAAAAAGCAAAGGCTTTTATAAGTGTCTTAAAAGCCTCTTTGTCGTTTAAATTTATAGCAGAAATCGCTAAGAAATTTAAAAGCTTGGCGTCAAGACTAAACTCACTTAAGGCTCTTAAAGATGAGCTAAATACGTAATCCCACTTTATGCTATCATGCATCAAAGTTTTATACTTTGACATTTCATCAGTTAAACTAATATAAAGCTCATTCTCTAAAAAATCTTCATTAAATTTATTACAAAAATTATCTTGCACTTACTTGTTATCCATAAAATTCTCTATCTTATTATTTAGGACACTATCGTTTCTGATATTGTTTTGATCCATAGAATATGTACTATATAAAAATGCAGCTGCGATCATAGCAATGGCTAGCAAAATGAAATAAAATTTTAAACGCTTTAGAGAAAATACCTCAAGAAAGCTTTTCTTTGTCTGTTTTAAGTAGCTCTTTTCAAATACGTTTTCATCGGCCTTTATGAGCGGAGAAACGGCCGCAGCTATATTTTCACAAAGATAAGAGATTTTTTCATTGCAATCTTCTTGGGTTTCATATTTTCCCTTATAGCCAAGCACCAAACAAGCATATATAAATTCCAAGAAATCTTTATTTTTGCCAACATTTTCAAACCACTTATCCATAATGCCAAAGAATTTATTTCCACCTAGATTTTCATTAAAAAATCTTGTTGTCAGGGTATTATTGGCCCAAAAGCTGTTCATAAAAATTTCATTTTTTAGCAAGCTCTCATCTATAAAAACACAAAGGCAATATCTAAGTCTAATAATATCGTCTTCCTCGTAAATACCTAGATTTGATATCTTTGAAGTAGTGCTTAAGATATCATTTATCAATTTTTCACGTAAATTTGCCATTTCGCTCTGTGAAAAATTTTGTAATTTTGAAACCCTATTTGCCAAAAGAAGTAATGGTAACACATGATCTAGTGCAAGGTTTGTGCCAAGACCCAAAAGATTTGTTTGACTTAAAACTGAGGTTTCATTTTGATTTTCGTTCATTTTTATCCTTATAATAAAGCCCACATTTTAATGTCAGCATTCGGTAAATTTGCCGTTATATAAACGCTAATCACATTTTGATTTGCAAAGCTTTTAAAAATTTCATCTTTTTTGTCTATCTTGTAATAGATATAATCGTTTAACTTTGGTAAAGTACTAGGAACAACAGAAATTTGCTCTACGTTTATACCTCTTAGCTGTGAAGATACTATTCCTTTTATATTTGATTGAGTATGGATCTTGCACTGCTCTTTAAAATTTTTAAGAAGATACTCATTTTTCGTATCACTGTGAATAGCAAAATAAATTTCTGAGTTTTCAATAATGCTTGGATTATCAAAAATACAGTCATAAAAACCGTGATTATTTTTAACAATCTGTGCCATTATATATTTTGGAGATAAGATATGTGAGAATAAAAGTCTTAGATTATTTATCAAAGGCACAAAAGTTTGAGTTAGGTTATTGTGATCGTAGGCGATAAATTCGCTAAAACTATTATCGTGGCTAAGTGCTAACAAATCAGCTTGGAAATCAACTAATTTTTCATACAAATACTCTGGGTGAAATTTATCTTTCTTTAACAAATAAGAGAATATCAAATGCCATTTTTTTAGCATATTTAGTATTAAATACGTCGAAAAATCAAGTCTATTTTTAGCTTGATCAACACCTCCTAGCAACCCAAAATAACTCTCTTGATGTTGCTTTGTAGCAAAGCTAAGCTCCTCTATAAAATTTGTTATGAAGGTGTTTTTACTGATATCAATACAAGTTGGAATAAATTTTTCGTCAAGTGTTATTTGCTTATTTAGGTCTATATTTTTTATTTTACAAATTGGTATGCTAAGCTCGTAAGGCATCTTTGAGCCAAATACTCCAAGAGACGATCTTTGGCTTGCTAGGATTAGATTTTCTTTATCTTGTGTAAAGGCAGAAGATAGTTCAAAATCATCTTTATCGTCTAGCTCGTTTAATATATCATTGCTAGCTTCATCATGCACTCTTGAGCTGATAAGTGCTTGCTTGGCTGTAAATTTTAGGTTTGGTAAATTATTTTGCAAGCTAACATCAACTAAACCTGAGCTAATAGGTAGTTTTAGCACTATAATGGCTGAGTTTAGCTCACTTGGGCTTATCTCAAGCGGTTCTGGCAATTCATCTTGATCTGGCGCGTTAAAAATCGTACCATCTTGAGAGATACAAGAAATTTTAGTTAGCCCTATTTTGCCTTGAAGCAAAAGATCGCTTGAAATTTCTAAATCTAAAACACCGTATAAATTTGAAAAAGAAGAGATAGTTTTTAGGTTTAAATTTCTCTCAAAATATCTTTCTTGCTGCTCGAAATGAACCTTATCAACGTTCATTCCGTTATACCAAACGACTTTTAGCTTTTCAGACATTTTATTTGCTTGCTTGTATTTTAGAGCTACTAGCGTCTAAAACATTTACGCCATTTTTTGTTATTTCAAAAACTATATTTTTTTCTTTTATCTCTTTTGTAGCTTTGTAAGCCTTGATATTTGTCTTGCTCTGATCGGCATAAAGTACCAAAATACCGACATACGGAACCTCGTCAGGATATACATTTGTAAAAGCATATCTATTTGTATTTGGCTGAATTTGTGTTTTTATAGAGTCAATCTTGTCATAACCTAGTATTTCACCATTTTTCTCGGCTAGATCGATAATGCTAGCTTCTTTAAATTTAGCTACATCTCTTAATTTATAAGCTATGATAGTTATAGGAACATTATCGCCATGATAGTTTAAATTTGAATTTGGCATATTGCTTATAATAAGATCTTTTGCGCATCCTGTAAGAAATAGCATAAATACTAAAAAAGATAGAAATTTAAATATTTTTTTCATGAGTTCCTTTACCTGATTTTAATAATATTATTTTTGCATAATTATATCTAAAAAATTTAGATGCTCATTTTAAAATTAATGTTCTTAAACAAAACTTTTATATCTGTTTTCATTCTTTTGTAAAAAATAATGCAAAATTTGGGTTTTAAGACTATAATACGCCTACAATTTTATCAAAAAGGATTGAAAATGAAAAAGCTTATCATTGTTTCAGGAGCTGCCGCATTGCTAGCGGGTAGCCTATTTGCCGCTGACGGCGCAACCCTTTACAATAAATGCAAAGCCTGTCACGGAGCCAAAGCCGAAAAAATGTATCTAAACAAAGTTCCTGCGCTTTCGTCTCTTTCTAAAGAAGAGATCGCTGAGGCTTTAAAAGGTTACAAAGAGGGCAGCCTAGATAAATTTAAGTCTTCTGCGATGATGAAACCTCTAGCAAAAGTCTTAACGACGAGGATATCGCCGCTCTTTCAGAGTACATCCCTACTCTAAAATAACCCTTTTCGGTGGAGTTTTTCCGCCGATTTTTCTCTCTTTGACGCTTCATTTTTGCAACTTTTTTATAATTTTAATTTTAACTTTTTAAGACTATAATCTCGTCTAAATTTCTATCAAAAAGGACGAAAAATGAAAATCTATCGCATCACTACCGCCGTTTTGGCGCTAAATTTATCTCTATTTGCGGCTAGTGGCGAAGCCATTTACAAAAAATGCTCGGCCTGTCACGGCGAAAAAGCGGAGACAAAATACGCAAACAAAGTGCCTGCGCTAATTAGCATCAGCAAAGAAGACCGCATAAAAGCGCTACAAGGCTACAAGGACGGCTCAAACAACGCCTTTGGCATGGGCAAAGGCAACTGCACGCCAAAAACATAAGCGACGAGGATATGGCGGCGGTTAGCGAGTATATAGATAGCCTAAAATAAGTTTGCTGTTTAAGCTCGCAAATTTACCGCAAGCAGACAAAACAAGTAGCGGCAAGCATTTGCGGATAATCGCGAGAGATTGTTTCGGCGCAGGTTTTATTTACTCGCTTAAATCAGGCCTTAAATTTGATTTTATACTTGCATCGAGGCGCGAAAATCGACGGATAAATTTAATACCGCAATTTCAGGCTTAAGGTTAAATTTAGGGCGCGCCTTTAAAGAAATTTAAGATACACGCCGTAGCGCGGGTTTACAAAATCGCACGCCCGTAAGCGGCGGTATAAAAACGCCCGTATTAATGCAAAACCGAGCTAAATTCGAGCTTTTTAGCGGTCGGCTCGGCAAAAGCGGATTTCGCAGCCAAATTCTCCGTCGCGAAATTTTAACTCGCGGTCGCAAAAGACGAGGCTAAATTTGATATTCGCTAGGACTTAGCTCTCCTCGTAAAAGTTTTCCAAAGCGCGCGGCTGCGGCATCTACGGCATCATCGCCAAACTCGCCTGGCTCAAATCCGCTGCTGATAAACGGCGCGGCAAAGTCCATCCCGCAGTAGTTTGCCGCGATCTTAAGCGGCGTTAAAATTTCATCCAAGCTAAAGCCGATTGCGCCCTGCTTAGAGTATTCGCCAAGCGGGGTGCTAACGCTTAGCGCAAGCTGCAAGACCTTGCCCTTAAGTGCGCCAGATCCCACCAGCTCGTGAGAAAAGACGATGTCGATATAGGCTTTTAGCATAGGCGGAACGTTTAGCCAGTACATCGGGTACAAAAATACGATGCGCTCGGCACCCGCTAGCGCGTCTTGCTCTGCGCGGGCGTCTATGCGCGCGATATCTAGGCCGTAAAGCCCCTCCAAATGGCGCACTTCAACGTCCGCGGCGGCCTTTGCTACCTGCGATAAGGCTTTGTTTACGTGCGATGCGGCGAGATTGGGGTGCGATAAGATCACGAGCGTTTTCATGTTGTTTCCTTTGTTAAATTTTGCGGAATCATATCGTTAAAAAGCTAAAAATAGATTAAAGAGGCTTGCGAGAGCGAACTTTTGCAAACAAGAAAGCAAAAAATTAGAGTACCAAGCCATACCCGCTCGGTGATTACAGCGATTAAATTTAACGGCTCCTAGCCGTCTAAACTCCAAACAGGTGGCATACCCGGCCGGTGCGTCAAGCCAGATCTTGATGTGATTGAGTAGCATCGCTAGACTGAGTAAATTTGGCCGATAAGAGGCTAAATTTACTGACGACCGGCTTGCTAGCAAAGGGCAGCCGATTTTTTACGCCGCAAGCTTACGCCTTGCGCGCTTTTGCTATTTTGTACGCTAAATTTACCGTCCAAAACGCCAAAATCCAATGCTCAAATTTTTGCCCGTCATCATGCCGTAGCTAGTCGAAATTTAACGACGAATTTAACCGCAACGGATTAAATTTACGGTCCAAATTCGGCTCCGAAATCCTCGCCGTCAAATTTAAAACGCAAATGCCGTCTACGCTCAAAATCAAATTTCGCGGCAAATTTTACAACCCAAAATAACCGAATTTTAGCAGCAAAAGACGAGTTAAAAGTGCGTAAATTCGCATCACTCCGGCGGTTTATAGCCTTTTTCTTTGCGGCGTAGCTCCAGCTCATAGGCGTCGTTTAGCGCGTCTTCGTCGTCAAATTTCGCCCCGTCCAAAAACTTTCGCTCGTCGTCAAACTGCCTAGTTTTGAGCCCCCACAGCAGCGCCGCCAGCCCGCACGCGCCCAGCAGCGTAGAAACCCCGATCATCATCGCCACGACCGCCCCGCTCATCGCTCGCTCCTAGCCCGCAGTGCGTTTAACACGACCGCGACCGAGCTTAGCGACGTTATGTTCGCCTTTGACAGCGTGCCTGCTGTGATAGCCGTCAGCCGTGAACCGCTCATAATCTACTCGGCTATGATTTTTGCTATTTTAGGACTTAGGACGCTTTATTTCGTACTGGAAGCCCTAAAAGCGCACCTCGTCTATCTTGAAAAAGCCGTCGTCGCATTGCTGTTTTTCATCGCGTTTAAGCTCGGACTAAACGCTACGGCGCATATCTTTCATCACGGCGTCGAGATATCGGCTCAAACCAGCCTTTGGATAATACTTGGAATTTTGGGTTTAGGCATAGGCGCCAGCTTGCTAAAGCCAGAGGGCGAATAATATGCTCCTAACTTGTCAAATTTTACGTCATTTAAGCTGACTAAAATTTGACGCTAAATTTTAAATCTAGTCTACCAAATTTAACGTCGTCTGCTTGTAGAAGTTCATCTGCTTTGAGATTTTCGTTCAAACCTTGCTTCTTTATAGTAGTATTACGGTAGTAAATTTAGCAGCAAATTCGTTCAGACAACTCTCTCATAAATTCATCGCTCGAATTTTTAGCACTAATTCGGTTTTAATTTCGCGATCACATTAAGTTAAATTTTGAAAAGACGACTACTGAAACAAAAAATAAGATCGCCGACCGGCGTCAAAAAACATCGATTGCTCGTTTCGCTATGCATCAAATTTATACCAATTTTTGCACTAAATTTAGCCATAGCCGATTTAAATTCGGATTCAAATTTAAGTATGCCCGATCCATCAAATTTTGTATTTAATTTGGCTCAATTAAACTCAAGTAGATTCTCTCTTACCAATTTTAAAAGATTTTGATATAAATTTTCTTATGTAGCTTTAGTATTATATCTAAAATCGTACTCTTTTAAATACAATAAGAGATTCTATTTCTTGAAGCCTTTAAATTTAGATAATCATGTTTAGCATATTCCCAGAAGTTTTCTATACCATTTATATGATTCTTCTCGTTTACAAATTCATTCTTAGAATGCTTCACTCTATAATGAGCTTTTAGCTCCATAATCTACAAGTCCGTCATAAGCTTTCCAACAACCAGAATAGATAGTAGAGCTATTAAGCTCGCTAAATTTAGGTAGTATGGGATTAGCTCACTAGCAGAGCGGTTTTTAACTATTTGGGCATATACCATACTGTCATGCTTTAACATCCCAAATACCGACTGCTTTCAGGAAGTAAAAGTAGCTTTTGTCAATCTCAAAGCGAAGCTTCTAGACGAGCTTACGAGCTGGAAATTTCACCTGAAAACTTAGATATCTTTTTATACTCTTTAGACATAAAAATTCTGATATTTTTAGTTATTTTGTTGATTGTTTTTCTGGGATATTAGTAAATTCGGCTATCTTACAGCTTCTATATCAGATGATAAATACCATAAAATCTCTCTAAATTTCTTCTATGAAATTCGGGAACGAATTATATACTTATTTTTTATAGCTTTCATCATAACTTAATACTCCTTTTCTTATGTTTGTATTAAATTATAATGAGCCTAATTTATTATATATTGGAGTCTTTTATTCTTAACACTTTAATAAATGATATTATAGTTCTAAGAACATATAATAGAATTGAAACCGATTGTTTTATTAGATTAAAGTAAATTTATTTTTATTTTAAATAATATTTTTTTAAATTTGTAGTTTAAATATTTGCATAAAAACTTTTGCAACACTATAAAAGCCAATTTACTTTTATGATTAATATTTATAAACTTGATTTTTGTAAAAATTTTTACAAAAAGCGTGTTAAAATTACTGCGAGCTTAAAAATTTGCTACATAAAATTTTATTTTGCTACAAACTTTAAGCTATATTTTATGAAAGGTAACTGCAATATAATATTGTAGGAATATCGAAGTTTAGGTATCTATGGTATCACGGGGGAGACTTGAACTCCCGACCTCCGGCTTATGAGATAAATTTTTAAATATCACTCAAAGCCCTGCTGCATCGCCATTACAAACAACTTTTTTCAATAAGCATTAGTCGAGTGTCCCACTTTTGTTCCACTGCAAAAGCATGGTACATCTAAAAAACCGCAATGGAATTTATTACTACCGAAGCGTATTAAAACCAAAAGTAAGAAAAGTTTTTAACTGTTCAAGGGAGCTATGTTTCTCCTTGGGGACTTGTTCCATATTAAAAGCCAGAAAATCTGCTAGAATTTATGATAGATATATTTATCTCATAACAAAGGCAGTGGACATGAAGCTAAATCAAGGAATTATAGATTCATTAGTTGATAGTTTTATGCAAGCAAAGATCGATAAGAGCATAAAAGAGCATTCACTTTATGATAAAAAGATAGATGTTGACTTTGCAGATGCACTAAATCAGCACTTCAAAGAAGCCTTAAAAAATGATAGCTTTCCTAATCTTCTAAAACAAAGCAATGAGGCTTTGATAAATAAAGCTGAAATTTTATCTAACAACTTAGATGAAGCCATAGATCAAGATGATAAAGCCAGTATAGCTCAAACCTTGCTTGAGAAACATATATTATCACTAAACTATCTCATATCAAAGCTTGATAAAAGCACAAACCTCGTTTCTAAAAAGCTTAAATGTTTAAACAAACAAGATGAAAATTATAGCTTTGAATCAAACAATATAGATAGCTTTCAGGACAATATTGAAACCCTTAATGAAACACATGTACTGCCTCTTAATAAAGAAGGCATGAAAAATTTAACTAAAAATTTCTCACACGCCATAATGACAACTGCCAAGCAAAAATATGGACTCAACACTCCTCTTAAGCTAGTAAAAATTAAAGACGATGAGAGAAGTGTAGAGCAGATACTAACTAGTGATAGTCATATCATAGGTAAACGCATAAAAGTAGGTGATAAAAGCTTTAGTGTAGGTATTTTAAATGATGAAATAAGACAAGAATATGAGATAGTACCATGCTCTACCAGCCAAAGAAAGGTGGAGAGCAAAGAGATCATCACACTAAAAATAGCATTTGAAAATTTTATAGCAAATACTAGTATTAGTCAAAAATGGTCAAGTAGCACTATGGATCTGGTAAATATAGTAGGAAACATACTATTTAAATTTTTTAGCCCAAACAAAGATATTGCAGCCATATCACGAGATGATCTGCTTAAATTTAGAAATACTTTATCTCTCATACCAACCAATCTAAATCAAAAAGCCAAATACAAAGACAAAAGCTTGGAGCAAATCATACACATAGGCAAAAACGATCCTAAGCTATCACAAGTAACTATACAAAAGTATATGATAAGGGTTATTCAGTTTTTTAAGTATTGCTATAACAGCGACTACATAAGTAAGAGCATCGTAAATGGTCTAAACGTAAAAGTAGAGATAAATCCGATGGAGCGTAAGGTGCTACCTTATAGCAAAGATGAAGCTAACACTATCTTTAAAATAGTCCAAAATTTTAAAGATGCAAACAAGTCACCAAGCAAGCGGATAAACGCAAATGATCTATATTATATAACTATGATAGCAGCATATAGTGGCATGAGGATAAATGAGATAATTCAATTAAGGACACGTGACATCATTTATCATAATAATGTACTTTGTTTTAGTATAAATAGAGATGATGGCAAGAGTACTAAAAATATAAATTCCATAAGGATCGTGCCGGTTCATAGTAAGCTAATAGAGCTTGGGCTAATGGAGTTTGTAAAACAAAGAGCCAGTACAAACAAAAGCATCTTTAAAGTAAGCAATAAAGACTTTTCTGAAATTTTTAGATCTCAAATACAACGAAAGCTAATAAGTAACGATAAGCAAAAGACTTTTTACTCGTTTAGGCACTATTTTATAGATACGCTTGTCCAACAAGAAGTAGAGCCAAATATCATAGCTCAAATAGTAGGACATGAGAAACAGTATAAAATTTTACTTGGAACCTATGCTACAAATATAAATGCTAGTGTGTTAAAAGCAAAAGTTGAAATGGTAAGTTACTAATATATCTCATAATACATTTTATTAAGTAACTTTACTTCACTATACTTATTTGACATGGTTTTACATAGGCATACTTGTTTTACTTCACTTAACTATACTTCACGTGACTTCACTATACGTAAATTACGTATACCTATTTTACATAGTTTTACTTTAGTATACGTGTTTTACCTTACTGTACTTCACTATACATGTTTTACGTAGTTTTACCTTATGTAACATTACGTAAAATTATGCTACCATACACTTTAATTATCTAGATTCACCCCTATTAAGCATCAACATTTTTATATGTTGATAAACTTACTTAGCAAGCTCGGGCTGAGCTTGCTGTAAGGTCTTAGCCAGACGGGCAAAATTTTTATTTGGAAAGATACAGCTTAAACAAAACTTTATCCATTCAAGATAACCTTTGTTGATAAAAGGTCTAAGTTTTATTTAAGATAAATATTATTTTAGGACGCTCAAAATTTCACTCATAAAATTTCTTACTTTTAAAACAATAATCCCTATCCATAAAATGCTAAAATAGCAAGCAAAATATAAATGGCTAAATTTACAAATGCTAGAAAGTGACCTTTGGGAGTCGGCGGATCTTTTGCGCTCAGGCTCAAACCTCATATCTCATCAATACTGCATGCCGGTGCTTGGTCTTATCTTTTTGCGATACGCTCTGGGGCGAGCTACCTGAGTGCTATGATGATATGAGTATCTCGGCGTGCAGAGAGAAAATTTACGAGTATGTCTATATGAGATATAGGAGTGTTGCGTAGAATATATCGCAAGTTTGTAAGCAAGCCCGTGTAAATTTATTAAGTAAAATTTATACGGCTAGCTTACTTTGGTGGCTTAAATTTATAGATTACGCATTGTAAAATTAAAGGATGCTAGCTACCCCATCTCCATCCCAACATCATCTTTTGTAATTTTACCCCTTAGCTCTGGTATCTCATTTACTATCATCTCTTCTAGCTCTGGGTTGATATTTGCTATTTCTAGTAAAAGACCTATATGTTTGTTATTGGAGTCTTTTAGCTTAGAATTTTCATTTTGCAAACTTTCGGTTTTACGTGCTAGAGATTGATTTTCTCTATCTTTGTTCTTTATCAATGCATTTTGTTCATCTATCTTTGTTTGTTGATTGGTATATGTTTCTAGTTTGTGTCTAAGAATTGTTATCTCATTATCTTGCTCAGCTTGGGTCTCTTTTAAATCATCTAGCTCTTTTTCTAGCTGTTCTTTTTCTTTTAAGACTTCTATGCTTTTCTTTTTATCTTCCTCTATGATCTTGTTTTGTTCTGTTACTTGCCCATCAAGAAGTTCTACCTTTTCTTTTAGCTGCTCATCAGATGTGATGGTTATGCTTTCTTGCATTTGTTCAAAAACAGAATTTCTAAGACCTACTATTAAAGCTCTTTTTTCATTTGGCTCTAACCTAAAGTACTCGTCGCCCAACAAAGGCTCTTTCTTTTGCATATACTTATTTGCTTCCGCTTCTATAAGCTTTTGAATTTTCTCTTTTAACTCTTGCTCACTCTTATATTCACTTGCTATTTGATGCATTTGGCTTAAGCTCTTATGTCTATTTTTACTTGGCTTACCACGAAGTATCTGACCTTCAAATGCCTCTGCTCCCATATCTTGTAGCTCTTTACCAAATTTTGCTGTTTGTGCCCTACCGCTAAATCTCAAATTTGCGTGCTTCTCAAAGTTGTAGTTTGTAAAGATAATGTGATAGTGTTTGGTCTTCTCATCATTATGTTCAGCTATAAGCAGACACTTTACACCATACTTTGCGCAGTATGCATTTATAAATCTCATTACTCTATCCATGTGTATGTTTTCATTTATAAATTTTGACTCTTCTTTGTTTAATCCTTCTTTTGGCTCTTTCTTCCTATCTGTACCAAATGTAATGATAATCTCACAAAAGCTACTCATATCTTTACGCCAAGACTTTTTTATAGGAGTTTCTTTGCCATTTCGCTTTTGTGAGTATAACTGCTTGGTATAGTCCTCTTTAAAGCTTTCTTGGTAACCTTTAAGTAAATTCTTTACAAAAGATATATTATGTAGTTCATCATCTTTGCTATTAGCATCTCTCATATTGCCATTACCATTAAACTCGCTTAGGAGCTTATAACGATTAATAGAGACTGGATTTTTGTTGAGATACTTTATATGCTTGGTTTGATTTTTCTCACGACATGCATGTGCAAATCTACCTATAGCTCTACCATATGTTAAAAAATCTGACCTTACGTTTATAACTAGGTTGTGGTTGTTTATTGTATATGCATTAGCCATGGCAAATCACCTCACTACATAAACTTTCTCTCGTGCTAGCGGTGCTAGTTACTATAAATGAAATTTTTTTCATTTTCTTCCTTTTTAAAAAAGTATTTATAGTAATTACACCAATTTTGGAAAAAATTTCGGCTAGGAATGCAAATTTTGTAAAAAAGTTTATTTTTTAAGAAAGAAAAATTAAAAATATTAAAATGATGGAGGTTAAAAATGTGTATTTAAGGGAGTTTGAGATAAAAAGATTATCCGCCCCAGATGAGACGGATGAGAGATTATTTTTTAGTAGGAGGATACATCTTCCAGCTGCTATCTACCTTCCAGTCTATCGGGTGGCAAGACATACAAGTATTTAGCTTTTGCGGATGATGCACGGCGTGGCATGACTGACGCTGAAGCATCTCGTTGGCTTTATTGTGAGTGCCTTCGTGTGGATTAGATAGGCCATAGTGCGCGGTCTTTTTCTTATGTCGGCTATCTTATGACAGCTAGTGCACTGCTCGTTTTTAAAGCCCCTTTGTTTCGCCGGCATCTCAAAGTCGCCGGTCACATACATCCTGACCTCGTTTAGCTGCTCGCCTATGGTTGGAGTGTGGCAGTCGTGGCATGTTACGTTTGCATCTTTATGCTTTTTAGCTAGTAAATTTCCCTTTGTATAAGAGTCATACTCTGGCTGCATGTTGTGACACAAGATACAAAATTCAGCCTTGTGGCTAGCAGCTTCTATCTGATGAAAAGCTATAAAGCCAACGATAGCTGCTACTATTAGTCCTATTATCGTATATTTTTTCCCTTGCTCATGCTTGTGCTCCTTTTGCGTTTGCCGCAGCTTGATAACCAGCTAAACGTCCGTAGCATAGACATGTTCCGTGGCTAGTGCCGGCTAAAACTACTGGATAATCACCCAAAAAGCGTCCGCCCATAACATTACCACAGGCATAAAGTCCAGAAATTTCGTTATAGTCGGTGTCTAGCACGTTTGCAGTGCTTGGCTCAACGGTAAAGTCACCCATAACAACTAAGCTAGCACCCACACCCATCTTGCCAGCGTAAAACCTATACTTATTGGTATTTCAACCGCATCTTTTACAGTTTTTTTGAATTGTTTATCAAACAAGGAAATGTTTTTGGCAAAAGCGGTGCGGTTTTCAAGAAATATTTTGCTTTATAAAAAGATTCTATGAAATTACTTTGGATTCATATCTAAAAATCTAGTTTATCTTGGTTTGGATTGGAAAATGGTGTTAATGCAATTTTGATATTTGATTTAACTAGTCTTAATGTTTTGCTTAAATATAAATTCAAAATAAGTATCTCAGTAATATTATGTGGTATGGTTTAGGCTAAATTTAACAAATTTTGGTCGCCACTGTGCACTTTTACCTTTAAAATTCTATAATTACAAAATGAAATTCAAGAGAAATTATTTTTATATTTTATTGGTTGCCGTTGCTGTGGGATATTTTTATCTAGTTTTTACAAACTATGATGAGAACAAACAACAAACATACAACTCTGCCGTTTCAGCCAGATAAAAACAGTGCAAAAATACAAAGCAATAATAAACGAGCGCATCGAACAACAAAAGCGACTGCTTGAGGAGACTGCTAAATTTATAGAGACAAAAGACTACATAAAAGACTATGCTACGATAAAGGGCGTGCTTAGCATTGTTGCTAGAACGGGTAGCTTTTTAGCAGTCTATGCCGGTTATCCGGATAGCTACAGATTTGTCGCAAGCAACGATATAGAGCCACAATATAATTTCTCAGACCGCCCTTGGTTTGTCGCAGCAAAAGGCAGTATGGCAACAAGTTTTACCGAGCCTTATATCGACCGCCAGCTTGGCATCTATGTCATCTCTGTCTCCACTCCACTTTTAAAAGATAACAAATTTATAGGTGTTTTGACGGCCGATCTCGACTTTGAAATTTTTCAAAAAGAGCTTGCCGCACTCTTTCCGCTTGCAAATGGCTCAGCGTTTTTAATGGTGGATGGCAAAAACATTCTTGATCAAACAGAGCAAATTTTAGACTTTTCAGGCGCTCAAACCAAAGAGGTATTGCAAAAAATTTCAGTTAAAAAACAAGGAAACGAGCAAATTTTTATCAAAAATAAGTCCTATATTTTTGTATATGATACGCTCGCAAATAGCAAATGGATGTTAGTTAGTGTGCTTGATGAGGGTATGATTTACAGGCAAATCGACAAAAAAGCATTAAAAGATCTTGGTATTTTTTGGCATTGGCATTTTTTGGTATTTGCGCCTTTGCTGCTCTTTATGTGGCGCAGCGAAAATTTTATAAAAACAAGCATCTTTTAAATCTTTTTGCCAAAAACCCAATAGGTGGGCTTGTCATCGCAGATAAAGCTGGCAATATCGCCTTTATCAACAAAGAATTCGAGAAAATCTTTGGCTTAAAATTTAAGGCAAATATTGGAAAAAATTTAAAAGATCTCTCTGATATTTTTTGCACAAATCAAACTACACAGAGTATATTTGCGCAAGTTGCCGGTAGTCCCAACAAGAGTTTCAGTCTGACCTCAAAAAAAGGTAAGTTGTT
Organism: Campylobacter concisus; assembly: GCA_002092835.1. Taxonomy (NCBI): domain Bacteria; kingdom Pseudomonadati; phylum Campylobacterota; class Epsilonproteobacteria; order Campylobacterales; family Campylobacteraceae; genus Campylobacter; species Campylobacter concisus. The sequence goes on from LVWL01000001.1 coordinate 29,868, forward strand.
TTACAAAACCGAGTTTTTGCCGCTGCTCGATAAACAAGGCTTGTTTGAGGGCGTTTTTATCATGTCGCATGATATTACGCATGAGGTAAACTTGGAGCAAAACAAGCAAAAACAGGAACAAATTTTACTGCAAAATTCCAAAATGGCAGCACTTGGCGAGATGATAAGCGTGATCTCGCATCAATACAAGCAGCCCCTGAATACGCTTTTGCTTCTTGCAAGCGATACTCATGAGCTATTAAGCGGCAAGAATGGCGATAAAATGGCACTAAAAAACATTGAAAATATACGTATGAACGTTGAGCTTATGAATGAGACTATCGATGTTTTTAGGGATTTTTACAAAGAGGATTTTTGCGAGAAAGAATTTGACTTAATCGACGTGCTTGATGATGTTTTATACATTTGCCGACCACAGCTTCAAGTAAAAAATATCGAGTTACGCTTTACATACGACGATGGACCTCATGAGATCAAAGGCTATGCAAACTACATAAAACATGTGCTTATGAACCTTATCACAAACGCGAAAGACGAGCTGGCCAAAAAGGCAAAAAGTACCGACAACTTCATCCCTTATGTAGAAATAAATCTGCGTCAAGATGAGAAAAAATTTATTGTCACTATTGAAGATAATGCAAATGGCGTAGATAGCGAGCTTTTAGATAAAATTTTTGAACCTTTTTTTACAACAAAAGGCGATGATGGCACCGGCATGGGGCTTTATCTTTGCAAGCTAATTTTTGAGAAAAAACTACGTGGCGACATAAGACTTGCAAATGCCAAAAACCCGACAAAATTTGAAATAGAGCTATTAAAATGAACGAAATTTTTAAAGAGTTAGCGTACCTAAATGTACTTTTGGTTGAGGATGACACGCAGCTGCAAGGAGTTCTGGCTGGACTTCTTAAACCATATGTAGGGCAAATTTACAAGGCGCAAAACGGGCAAGACGGTCTTGAGAGCTTTAGCAAAAACGACATTGATATTATCATCACTGATATAAATATGACCCATATGAGCGGAACAACGATGGCAAAACGAGTTAGAGAGCTTGATGAGCGTGTGCCGATTATTTTTATTACGGCCTATGATACCGATGAAAATTTACAAAACTCGCTAAGCATACAAAATTCAAATCTGCTTAAAAAACCATTTGATAAACAGCAGCTTTTAATCATGATATTAATGGCTACAAAAAACGGCGTAAAGACTAGTAAACGTTTAAATCTAGGTCGTGGATTTAGCTATGATATGCAAGATAGATTGCTTTATAGCGAGAGTGGAAATATTGCTTTGACTAGAACCGAGCAGCGACTTTTGCATATCCTGGTGACAAATAAAGAGCGAGTTGTATCGTTTACGATGATAGAAAATTTCACATGGAGTGGTAAAGTAGCATCTTTTGAAACGATGCGAAATTACATAAACAAGCTGCGCAATAAAACCTATGCACAGCTTATCAAAAACGTTCAAGGACTTGGCTACAAGCTCTCGCTTAATGATGAAGCTTGATAGTAAATTTAAGTCTAAAAGCAATTCTGTGATTTGATTTAAAAATTGCTGAAAAATTTCGACCTAAGCCTGGAGATATAGTCCATCAAAGGCCGAAATTTTCTAGTTTATAGAAATAAAGCACAAATAAAGTTATTCTATCGGAGCTTTACTTTGTAAAAATCTAGTCAAAGTTTGCGTTTCCGTCTCATCAAGTCCAGCGTTGCCGATCATAGTTTTTATAACACTTGGCCAAACATTTACGTTAAACTCATCGTATCCGTGTAGTGCATGGCACGCCCCACATCGCTCTTTAAACAACTCTTCGCCAGGCTTATAAACCTCGTCTAAATTTGGCTTTAAGGCCTTTTTTTCGACCGCTCCCTTCACACTAACTTTGATCCATTCATTGTCATAGTCGTCTTTTTGGACGCCATTTTTCTTGAAATTTTTATCGTTTTTAACACTTATGTCACTCTCTAGGACACCTAGTCTAGCATAAGCCGTATTGCCCTCGCCAGGCACAAAGCCGTTATACTCGACTTCGGCGAAATTGCCGCTATCTTTTAATACCTTGACTTTTGCGCCCACGAAAAGCTGACCGATCTCTTTGCCGCCAACCTTATCTAAAATTTTAGCTGGCGTACCGACATAGGCATCGTTAGCAAAAAGCGCAGCACTAAGCCCTAAAAACATAACTATTTTTTTCACTTCTTATCCTTTTTTTGCAAATTTTGGCTGAGAAAAGACCTCTAGGTTTGGCAATTCACCCTCAAATTTCTCGATTTGCACGAGTGCGGTTGCTTGATTTCCCATAGCAAGGCTTGAGGTTGGCTCGTTTGGTATTAAAACGTTTACGTTTCCGTGCCTGCAAAGTCCGTTTTTATCTGGATCCCACCAGCTGCCCTCTTGCATTCTAACAACGCCTTGTTTTACGTTTTTAGTTACGATAAGTCCTGCTAAAGTTTGACCGCGATCGTTGAAAATTCTTACCACATCGCCGTTTTCAAGACCTCTAACTTTTGCATCGTCTGGATGCATCCATACAGGCTCTCTGCCTTGAACTTCTTCAAGGTTTCTAAGCCATGTGTTGTTTAGTTGGCTGTGAAGGCGATATTTTGGGTGCGGAGTTACTAAATTTAACGGATATTTTTTTGTTTTTTCCACATCTCCTAGCCACTCCATCGGCTCCATCCAAGTTGGGTGCGCCTTGCAGTCATTATAAGCCGCTTTTGCGATCTTTTTAGACAAAATTTCAAACTTGCCAGATGGTGTTCCTAGGCGGTTGATGATAGGATTTTTTCTATACTCAGCCATAGTTACGTATTCGTGAGCGTGAGGCGGAACTTTAAACTCAACATAACCTTTCGCCCAAAACTCATCAAAACTAGGCATACCTAGTTTTGCATCATCGCCCTTTTTCTTTGAGGCATTATAAAACTGCTTGATCCAGTCCATTTCACTCTTGCCCTCGCTAAATGCCATGTACTCTTTATCGCCAAATTCTTTTAAAATGCCGCAGTAAATTTGGTAGTCGTTTTTAGCTTGCTCGTATGGCTCAGCGATCTTATGCATAGCTATAATAAATTTATTTGTATGAGATTTTGTGATGTCATCTCTCTCTTGCTCGGTGGTAGCCGGCAAAACTATGTCAGCCATGCGAGCCGAAGCCGTCCAGAAGCAATCTTGCACGATAAACGTATCAAGCTTTTCAAAAGTTTTTGCCATTAAATTTGTATCTGGTGCGTGATGGAATGGATTGCCGCCAGCCCAGTATGCCATTTTTATAGTCGGATAGGTGATCTTTTTGCAGTTAAAATCAACCTCTTTGCCAGGGTTGTTTATACAATCAAGAATCCTTGAAACCGGTATAGCGATATTGCTGCGGTCTTTCCACTCGCCCTCAGTTGATGGTACGATGCCGATAGCTCCTAGTCCAGGGAAAGCCGTAGATGTCGTAGCCGAGCCGCTTGCAAGCGCAAGTGCGCTACCGTTTGGCGCAGCTGGGCTTGGGCAACCGCCGTCAGAGTAGTGGTAACCAAAGCCATATCCGCCACCAGGCAAGCCGATCTGTCCAATAAACGCAGCAAGAGTTATCATCATCCAGTGAAACTGCTCGCCGTGATGTGCGCGCTGTGGTCCCCAACCACCCATTAGCATAGTTCGTTTTGAACCAAAAATTTTAGCTAATTTTACAATCTCTGCTTCGCTTACGCCACAAATTTTTGCCGCCCAAGCAGCATTTTTTACAACTTTATCCTCGCTCTCGCCTTTTAGATAAGCGATAAATTGCTCTGAGCCGCTTGTATATTTTTTTAGAAATTTCTCATCAGCCACGCCAGCGTTCATCATCTCGTAGCATATCGCCATCATCATGGCAACGTCGGTTGTTGGGTTGACGAAAATGTGCTCTGAATTTAGATAGTTTGCAGTGTTGTTATAAACTGGATCGATTGTAATGACTTTGATGCCACGCTTTTTCATCTGCTCTTTTAACTTACGAAAATAAATGTAGCTCTCGTGATCTGGCACTCCCCATGCGATCTGGTTTGTATTGATCGGGTCAGCTCCCCATATGACGACAACTTCGGTGTTTTTTAAGTATCACAGGCCACGCAGTAACAAGAGAGTTGCCCTCGTCAGAGCCTGCAACGTGTGGCGTGATCGCACTAATAGCATGCTGCGAGTAGTTTAGCGTGCGAGTCGTGTAGCCGCCAATGATATTTAGCATACGCCCAAGAAGCGTTTGCGGATTGTTAACGCTACCAACGCTATACCATCCGTAGCTACCGCCGTAGATTGCGCTACCGCCATATTCTTTATTGACGCGTTTTAACTCGTCGGCTACTAGTTTAAAAGCCTGCTCCCAGCTTATCTCAACCCACTCGTCCTTACCGCGCATTGATTTATCGCTTTGATAGCCTTTTTCTAGGTATCCTTTACGCACGCTTGGACGCGCGATACGAGTTTGATCGTAGGTTCTAGCAACCACGCCTTGAGTTAGACTAACTGGGTAAAAGTCAATCTCGCTGGCATCTAATACACCTTCAAATTTGCCGTTTTTAACCAGCCCTTTGATAGCGCCAAAATGGCTTGCGCTCATCTTTGCAGGCGTGTCGCTCATTAGGTTGTCACTTATGAGACTTGTTGCGTTTAAGCTACTTGCACTAGCGGCTGTAGCTGCTGCAGCTTTTAAAAAATCTCGTCTTTGCATCTTTTCTCCTTTGTGAAATTTTGTAGTTAGTTTAAAATATAAATGTAATTTTAAATAAAAAGCATAATAAAAGTATAATTTTAAAAAACTTGTAAAAAAATGCCCGAAGAGCTCGGACACTATATGTTTTATGCGTTAGGTTTTGAAAACACCTTTACTCTTGGAGCATTGCCTGTAAATTTCTCTATATTTACAAGAGCTGTGTGAGATATATTGCCTTGTGCAAGCTTTGATGTGCCCCTATCAATAGTTAGGACATTTACATCGCCATGAACACACATAGATCCTATCTCACCAGGATTTTGTGGATCATACCACGCACCCTATGCTACGCAAACTACATCTTTTCTGACATCATCTGTTACAACAGCACCACATAAAATTTGCCACGTTTTGATGAAACAACGACTAGATCACCATTTTTATGCCTTTTTGTTTAGCATTTTCTGGATCTATCAGAACTGGCTCACGCTACTTCGCCGAGGGATACAAGCTGGCAACGACTCTAAAACTTTTTGCGTCGATAAACAAAGACGCACTATCTTAAAAAATGGAGAAACCATAGCGCTTACAAAAGCGGAATTTGACATCTTTATCTACCTTTATGAAAAAGAGGGGATAGTCGTATCAAGAGAGGATATTTTGTTAAATTTAGGTCAGGCTAAATTTCAAAGCGGGCTAAAAAGCATCGACGTAGCCATAGGACGCTTGCGCCAAAAGATAGGAGACGACCCTAAAAATCCACACTTCATCCACCCTGTGCGCGGTATAGGGTATAAATTTATCAATGCGTAATATATCTATCATCAAACTCATATCATTTTTCTTTTTTACAGCGCTTATTACGGTAAATTTGGCATTTTTTATTGAGTCAAAAAGGTAGGTAAGAGATGCAGAGTATCATACTTATGAACGCTTTATGCTAGGTATGTGTATACGAGGACAAGTAGAAGGTAACGCAGCTAAGCAGCTATCGCAAATAGGTCTTAAAAACAGTGAGCTTGATCCTATTGAGAGCAGGCGAGGAGGATAAATTTAGGCTGATAAAAGTAGAGGCAAACGACGAAATAGGCCAAATCGCTGGCGAATTTAATACGACTATGCAAAAGATAGACGTCATAAAACAGGCTAGGGCGCTCTTTTTGCGCAATATCTTGCACGAATTTCGCAACCCGATAATGAAAGGGCGGATCATGGCGGATATGATCGCTGAAATTTTACAAGATGATAAGGCGGGAGACAGGTTAAAACAAATTTTTATAAGACTTGAGATGATACTAGGCGAAGTGGTCAAGGTCGAAAAACTAGTGTCTAATGAGTGGGAGCTTAAAAAGAACAAGCACCGAGTCATAGACATCGTCGATCACTCGGTAGATATGCTTTTACTAAAAGACACGAGCCGCATAGATGTGCGAACAGATGGCGATATAAGCGCTGTTGAGGTTGATTTTGAGCTTTATGCGACTGGAGTTAAAAATTTGATCGATAACGCCTTAAAATACTCTAGTGACAAGGTTATCGTCACCATAGATAAAGGTGCTCTGTGCATAAGCAGCGTAGGAGACGAGCTTGAGCCAGAAAGACTTGAGTTTGATAGGGCGTTTAACAGAAGAGTAGAAACTTCAAATTCTGGACTTGGACTTGGGCTTTATATAGCAAATCAAATTTTCAAAAAGCATGACCATACCCTAAAATACAAACACGAAGATGGCAAAAATAATTTTTTGATCTGTTTTGTATAAAAAAGATAGTTATTATGAAGCTTTTGAGCTTTCAGGTTGCCCCAAAAGCTCATATAAATGTTATTTTACTAGCTCGTAGCTGTGTTCTTTTGTGCCGTCGAGTAGATTTAAGACTTTGTAGCCTTTGTCGCTTAGCGTTTGAGCTAGTTTAGCGCTGCGGTTGCCGCTATAGCAGTGTGTGACGATAGTTTTGTCTTTGTTTGCTTCAAGCACGTCTTTGTAGTTATCAACAGGCTCGCCGTCTGGGATGTTAATAGCGCCTTTCATATGTCCAGCATCATAGTCTTTTTTTCTCTAACGTCGATGATTAGGACGTTTGGATCGTTTGCGATCTTTTTAAATTCCTCTGCGTTTATGCTGCCGAATTTAACTAGATCGTAGCTAAATTCTTTCACGCCTTCAGCGTTGCTAAGCTTTTTAAAGCCTTTTGATTTTAGTATGTCTAGCGCCTTGCCGCTGCGGTTGCCGCTATTGCAGTAAAGCACGACGTTTTTGTCTTTGTAGGCGCTTATCTCATCTAGTCTAGCCTCGATCTCTTCAAGAGGGATGTTTATAGCGTGTTTTAGGTGGCCAGCGTTATACTCGTCTACCTTTCTAACGTCGATAACAAGGTAGTCCTCTTTTTTCTTGTTATCAGCTTGTATCGCAGCTAGGTCAGCGCCCTTAAATTTAGCGTCCGCTGGCGCTTTTGTATCGCTGCAAGCTGTGAGAAAACCAAGTGCAAAAAGCACGACTATACCTTTAGCTATTTTACTTTTGACGAACATTTCGTCTCCTTTTGTTTTGATAAAATTTCACTATTTATTTTGCCTAAATTTTGCAAAGGTCTATCGGCGACCGCCGACTTTTAGGCAGGATTGTATATGAAAATTTATTAATTTCATATTAGTAAATTTGCCAAAATCCGCCAAGCATCGCCTCTTTTATCTCGCCCTCGCTACCATTTGCTATGCGGTCTCTATACGAGATCACAGCTGGGCTTTGAGCCTGCCAAATTTGATCAAACCAGCCTAAAAACTTCACCGCATCGTATCGCACAGGAAGTGCCTCGATATAAATTTCGCCGTGTTTAGCGCGGTATATCGCCTCTTTGCTAGGCTTAAGCGCGATGCGAGTTATGAGCCCATAAAGCTTGCCGGCGAAATTTGGCATGCCAGCCGCGCCGTTATTTATCACTACGCCATTTTCTAGCGCTATGGCGGCAGGGGCGCATGTGTGCGTGCAGGCTAGCACGTCAAATTTACGCTCTTTAAACCACAAATTTAGCTCATCTTGTCTATCTTTTTGAGCCAAATTTTCACTAGAGCAGCCCCAGCCAGCTAGAAATTTCTCATCTCCGTGCGTGATAGCGATATTTGCGCCGCCGACGCTTACTAGCTCGCATTTGGCACGCTTTTTAAAAATTTCTATAAACTGCTCGCACCCCTCTTTTATAAGGCGGCTTAGGCGTGCATGGATCAAATTTGAGCGATTTATGGTGCCAGCGTCGGTGCATGAGGGATAGAAGCAGCCGCATCCGTTTTGTCCGCTTGCTAGTTCGAACTCTACATTGCCATTTATCGCCGTTAGAGCGCGTTTTTCTATCTCACGCTCTATCTGGCAAAAACTCTTTGTCTCCGCGTCAAACCAGTGGATGTCGCCGTTAAAAACGACATCCGCACCCTCGGCGTCCGCCATAGCTAAAATTTCATTGAGCGCAAAGACGTTGCCGTAAAGTCCGCCTACGACATATAGGCAGCGGCTTTGAAATTTTGGCCCCGGAGGGAAATTGAGCGCGTAGCTAAGCGGGCAAGAGCTCATCCTTTATCTTTGCAGCCGCAAAGTAGCCCAGGCAGCGCATAGGCAAGCGTGCAAGCGATGAGTCCATATAAATTTATGCCCAAGAGCATTGCGTATTTGCCGCTGCCGATCGCTAAAAACTCAGGGAAAATTTTCGCGTCAAATGCAAATGCGACACCCAAAAATATCCCCAGCCAAAAGCTAAGATGAAAGCCGAGCTTTGTTGGGCTCACAAATCCATGCAACAAAAATACCGGCGCTAGGCCGATCACCATCGTGCCACTAATCGTCGTAGCCTTTAAGATATCGGTGCCCACGATCATTGGTAAATTTCCAAAAATGGCAAAAAGTATCATCGAGATGATGCCGATTTTTATGGAAATTTTAGCGACGTCTTTGTTTAGCATCGCTGGGATATCGTAGCCAACTAGCTTTGAAAGGCTTGCAAAGGTCGAGTCCAGCGTCGATCCAGCAGCCGCTATCATGACGGCTGTCATCAGGATAGTTGAGCCAATCCCCATGGTTTTAGCTAGCTCGGCTGGGATGTTGCCCTTTGCGGCTATGCCCTCAAGCGAGCCGTAAATGCCGATAAAGCTAAAAATGACGATGGCTACAAAGCCTAAAATGCCAGAGATCACAAAGCTTTTTAGCATCGTTTTTTCTTCGCAGATGAAGCCTCGATCGGTTAAAACAGGGTCGTGAAAAGGGTAGCTAACTAGCTGCAAAACAGCGACTAAAAGCAGATCCACGCCGCCGCCTAAGCTCCAGCTGCCAGTGCTAACTAGCTCGCCCACGCCGTGCTTTGGCAAGATAGTCACGATAACCCAAAGCGTGGCGATGATGAAAACTAAAGCCTGAATGACGTCTGTCACGATAGAGCCCCTAAGTCCGCCGCGAACCGAATAAACTAGCGTAAAAAGCGTAAAAAGCGAGGCTGCGATGATAAAAGGCATGCTGCCGCTATCTCCGTAGTAGCCGCCCACGACTGCGGTGTTGCTCCAACTTCGTTAAAAAGCCTAACCAAGATCGCCACGCAAAATGCGATGCTAGCCGCCGCGCCGTAGTTGCTAGTTAAAAACTGCACGAGTCCGGTCGCTTTAAATTTGCGCCTTAAGCGGTAGATGACGATGCCGGCTATTGGTATACAAAGCCAGTATGTTGCGTACGCTACGCCTCCGACGATACCGTAGCTAGCGCCTAAATTTGCGGCGTTTGTGACTGATTTTGCAAATATCCAGCTGATAAAAATGCTAGTTGTTAGCAAAAATGGCGACACCTTTACGCCGCCTTCGCCTTCGCCTTTAAAAAACGATCCGATACTGCGCGCCTTTGGTGAAAAAGCGTACATTATCACGCCGTAAACGATCAAAAAGCCCCAAAAAAAGAGCGACTGATACTCTTGCATTAACTCTCCTTAAACTCTAAAATTTGATCCAAAGCCCTCATGCTATCGCTTATAGCGCAGGGGCAAATTTTCGCAAAGAGCCCTTTTTGCATTATCGCTTCAAGTTCATCCGGCTTGCTTAGATCATGCCCCAAGACCTCTTTGCAGATGCTAGATTTTTGCGTTTTAAAATATATCTCTTTAAAGCGCGCCAAATTTGCATTGTATTTTTCTTTATCATCGCCGTAAGCAAGCCCTAAAACTAGCACCGCCGCTAGATATGCGCCGCATACCGAGCCCTCCTGCATGCCACCTAAGAGCCCAAAACTAAGCTTCATAAGCTGCGCTTCGTCTGCTCCTAGATACCGCCCGTAGCGCGCTAAAATCATCTGCGCGCAGTTTTGCTCGGCAAATTTTTGCGCTATCTCTTCATTACTCATCATTTTTTATCCTTTAAATTTAGGCTAGTGTGCCGCAGCAGCTCGACCCAGCACCTGCTGTACAGGCGTAGCAGTAGTCTCGAAAGACAATCTGCCTACCAAGCTCGCCGCTTTTAGCTAGCTCAAATATATCCTTTGCGCCGTGCGCCTTAAGCCCCTGCATCTGGTTAAAATCGCAATCATAAAGGGCTCCGTCATATCCAACTGAAATTTGCGCTCTACACATTATATTTTGTGCAGCATTTGGGTTAAAATTTGCTTCTAAAAGCTGCATATAGGGCTCAAATTTACCGCTTTTTTCAAGCGATCTTCTAAATCTGCCAATCGGCACGTTCGTGATTGTAAAAAGATGATTAAATTCCACACCAAAAGCGCTTTTTAGCTCTCTTTTGTAGTCCGCTTCAAGCCCAGCTTGATCGCCTGGCAAAAATGCACCGCCCGGGTTATAGACTAAATTTAGCACCAAATTTCCGCCCTTTCCGTATCCTAGTGCATTTAGCCTCTTTAGCGCCTCTATGGAGCCATCAAATACGCCTCGCCCGCGCATCTTATCGACGTTTTCTTCGGTGTAGCAAGGCAGACTAGCGACTAGCTCCACGCCGTGATCTGCGTAAAATTTAGGTAGATCCTCGTAGCCATTTTCAAGTAGTATGGTCAAATTTGTTCGCACGATGATGTGAGGCGTGATCTTAGCGGCCTCATCGATAAACCAGCGAAAGTGCGCGTTCATCTCAGGTGCGCCGCCAGTGACGTCAAGAGTGCTAAATTTATGTGCGCTAATAGCCTCCAAAACAGCCTGCAAAGTCTCCTTGCTCATCGTCTCCGTGCGCTTTGGCCCAGCCTCGACGTGGCAGTGCGAACAGGCGAGGTTGCATATCTTGCCTAGATTTACTTGGATAGTTGAAATTTTATCAGTATGCTTGATCTGCGGTGCTATACGCTCTGTGAAGTTCATTTTCTACTCCTTTTATAAAATTTTAAACTAAGTACGTTTTTTAGATAAGCGGTGTTTGGCGCTTCGTTTACGCCGCTCATCACCGTGGCGAAGTGTTTTATGTTTTGCACGCCGTTTTTGGCGAAATTTCCGCAGCAAGTGGCGCAGTAGGTGTAGAGATTTGGTAAATTTTTATCCTTGATGGCCTGCGGATATCCTGCGGCGATTTGCGGCTCGCTGCTTCTAGCAAGCCCGCCCAACCCACAGCAGTTTACATCCTTAAAGCTATTTTTGAAATTTGGCACGTACTTTTTAAAGGTCTCAAAAATAGGCTTGTGGATGCGCTCAGGGCAGGGATAAAAGATGTGTGCCTCCTCTGTGATCTCGCGGTTTAGGCCAAGCTCTTCAAATTTCTCGTATATGGTTTTTATCTTGACATCCACCTTATCTTTTAAAAAATGGTAGCAGTTTGGACAGGCCAAAATGAGCGTCTCTACGCCCTTTGCGGTAAAAAGCTCGTTTAGATGTGCCTTTGTCTTGTCAAAATTTGTATTTGCTTCAAAAAGGGGCTTGCCGCAGCAGTCTATACTAAAATCAACCCCTAAAGGCTCCAAAATTTCGATGATCTTTCGTGTAGTTTTAGGCAAAAAGCCTGGGAAATTGCAGCCAAAAAACATTAGCTCGCGGCTCTTTTTGGGCGAGTTGTTGGCGTAAAGATAGGGCGATTTTAAGAAATTTAGATAGCGAAACGGCTTTTTTATCTGCTCTCTGTGCTTTAGCGCGATCTCGTTGCCGCTGATGTCTTTTGGGCAGACCTTGTAGCACTCGTCGCACAAAAAGCAGCTAAATGCGAGATCTTTTCGCTTTGAAAAATCAAGCAAATTTATATCGTATTTGGTCAAAAACTCGCAGTGTTTCGTACACGCTCCGCACTCTATGCAAAGCTCTGGCGGGTTTTTAATAACTTTTTGCGATCTCATCAGCGCTAGCTCCATTTCTAAATTTATACTGCAAAATTTGCATTTTTATGAGTGTTTTTATGACACCCTCGCACCTAAATTTACGCGCATTTGTCACTATATTTTGTCCTAGCTGAGAAAATTTCACACCAGATCTTTTTAGCTTCATGCTTAGTTTATAATCCTCCATAATAGCTAAATTTTCAAAGCCGCCAACTGCGTCAAAAAGGCTTTTTCGTATAAAAATCCCCTGATCGCCGAACGCGATATTTCTAAGCTTTACGCGTAAATTTGAGCAAAGCGCGATCAAATTTAAAAGCACTCCGCTCTCATCAAATTTAAGCCTAAAGCAGCCAGCCTTGCAGCGATCAAGCGCCCTCTCAGCGGCCAGAATCGCCCTCTCATCGCAAAACGCGCTATCAGCGTGCAAAAAGAGAAGCTTCTCAAATTTAGCTACGCTCGCCCCAGCGTCTAGCTGCGTGCCTCTGCCTTTTTTGCAAGGTAAAATTTTAAATCTCTCAGGCGTGAAAATTTTGTTCAAATTTAGTGCTAAATCAAAATTTTTGCTCTCATAGAAATTTGGCTCGCTAGCATCAGCAAATATCACTTCAAATTCACCTTTTTGAGCTGCCAAAAGAGCACAAAAACGCTCCAAATTTTCGCACGGCTCGTTATAGATCGGCGTTATTACCGAGATCGCCACGTTTTGCTCTTATCTTTTTTGCGCCCCAGCTAGAAAGTACCACAAGCGCCGCCATCAAAACGCAGGCTATGATAAAGCCGTTTGAGCGCATATCAAGGGCTTTTTCACCCAAATTTACCATTATAAAAGTTGCCGGCACGATGCCTACAAAGGTCGCCACCACGTAGTCGCGCAGGCTCACGTTCATCACGCCACATGCGTAGTTTAGGGCATTATACGGCACTAGCGGCATTAGGCGAAGGATCAAAATCAGGCTAAATTTACCGCCAGGCTCGCCAAGTGTTTTTAAAATTTTGCTCTTTGAGTTTTGCGTGAAGTCGCTAACGGCGCGAAATCCCAAAAATCTTGCGATATAAAACATCAAAACGGAATTTATCATCGCGCCTATTATGGTGTATAAACTGCCGGCAAATAGCCCAAATACCGCACCTGCAACGACAGCCAAAACCGGCACTGGAAACAAAAATATCGGCAAGATAGCAAAGCATAGGACATAGATCATTGGAGCAAATAGTACATGCTCGCCGATGAGCTCACGAAGCTCGCTAACGCCGATCTTTTGCATCAAAAATACAGCCACGAGCATGATCGCAGCGATGATAGCAAATTTAAGCAGCCTTGTTTGCTTCAAGCTGCGCCTTTTTAGCCTTTTTATCATCTAAAATTTTCTTTGCGACGTAGGCTACGATCGAGAAGGCAAATAGTATAGTAAGACCCACAAATAAAATTTTACCACCGCCCATCAAACTGCCGCCAAAATACGAATATACAATCGTCGCAGGAAGCTGGCCGATACCAGTCGCCCAGAAAAATCCCCAAAATCTCATCGATGTAAGCCCTGCTGCGTAGCTTACTAGATCAAAGCTCACAAACGGCAGCAAACGGCAGACGATGATCGTGTGCTTGCCAAATCTCGTGAAAAACTCGTCCGTAGCTGCAAGCGCCTTTTTGCCAGTTAGCTTTTCAACGACGTCGCGACCTAAAATGCGTGCTATGTAAAAGCAAAGCGCAGCGCCCACCATAGCCGAGCTCCACGATAGCACAGCGCCCCAGACCCAGCCAAATATCATCGCATTTGAAAGCGTGATGAGAAAAGCAGGTACTGGCGCCATGATACTTTGAAGCACCATCAAAAAAAAGCTCACGCAAGCTGCCGTAGTCTTGTCAAAGCTTTGCAAATATGCATAGACTTCATTTAGGTCAAATTTGCTAAGCATCACGACTGAGTCGGTGATCTGCTTGTTTACCGCAGGGATAAAAAAGTATGCCAACGCGACTATCGCGACGGCGACTAGGAGAAAAATTTGGGATTTTTTCATCTAAATTCCTTAAAATATTGTTGTAAATTCGACAAAAACTTGTCGCTAAGATAGGCTTTTATCTTGTTAAAAGTGTATTCGTTTTTAATGGCTCTAGCACCGTTATACTCGATAAATGCCATCGCGCACCAGCTTGTTCCTCGCAAGCAAGTCATCGTAAAATACTCTTTAAATTTTCGCCTATCTATCATTTTTTTCGAGTAGTTTTCATATAAATTTATAAATTTTTCTATCTCATCAGCACTAAATATCACGTCCGTCTTCCAAAACGTGGTCGTTGGCACACTAAAATGTGCCAGATCTTGCTCACGCTCGCCAATTATCGGCTTTTCCCAGTCGATGATGTATGAGCTCTCTTTACCGATGATGAAATTTGAAGAGTTTAGCTCGGTATTTATGATACAAGGCTCCTCTATCTCGCGCTCAAGGTCAAATTTCTTTGCTATTTTTAAGAAAAATTCGATCATCTCAGCGGTTTTTGGCTGGGCTAAATTTGAGTCAAGATAGATGTTAGCCATCTTTTCGCACTCTTCAAACATCGCTTTTAATGGCTTTTGCGCAGTGATTAGGCTGTGATTTGACGGGATCTTGACTGTGTGCACGCTAGCTAGCAAACTAGCTGCCGTCTCAAGATCGCTCTCGTATCTTAGCGCGCGCCCTTTTAAAAACTCCATACTCATCGCCCCTCGCGGTAAAAGCGGGCTTGGCTCGTAGTACTCTAACGGCGCTGGCGTGACCTTTGAGCTTTGTAAAATTTTAAGCGCATCAAATTCATATTTTATTTGATTTTCAAGCGCCATTTGCGACTTTGTATTTATGCGAAATACCTTTTGTCCGCCTTTGCGAAATTTGTAGTTTATGTTGTATTCGCCGCTAGCAAGGGGTTTTATAGCGCTTGGTCGCACGCCCAAGACGTAAGCGAAAATGTCCTCTTTCGTATCGATGTCGCGAAGCGGTTTAAATTTGACGTAGCTTAAATTTAGCTCTTCAAATTTAGCGCAAACTCCATCGCATACGCTCTGCCTTAAAGAATAATCGCTTGAGAAAATCTCATCTCTTAGGCTGGCGCTTCTTAGAGCGATCGCGCAGTATCCGCCGTCAAGCGTAGGGGCGATAGCGGCGTCGTTTTTGCTAAGTGCTTTAAAATAGCTATTAAAGCCTTGGGTAGTGAAATTTACAATGTCGCTGCCGATTAGTAAAATTTGCTCATATCCAAGCGTCTTTACATGTTTAAAGGCATTAAGCATTCGCTCGCTTAGTGAGCCTCCTCTTTGAGGGATAAACTCATACTTTTCGCCCAAAATTTGCTCTAAAATTTTAGCCTTATCGCTTGGCGTAAAAAAGATGAAAATTTTGACGTTTTTTAGCTTTTGAAGCTTGGAGTTTATATCTTTTAGTAAAAATTTATGCAAATTTGCCGCTTGTTGTGGCGTCAAAAAGTCAAGCAGCCTGGTTTTAGTCTTGCCAGCGATCGGAGCTCTGGTAAAAAGTATCAGCGCTTTTTTCAAATTTTACCCTTTGTGGCGGTAAATTTAAATAGAAAAAAGATATTTAGAAAGGTTAAAATTCCCAAAAATAGGTATTTCACTTGAGCTAGAGTTAAAATTTCTAAATAGCTCTCTTTGATGAGATAAAAGAGTAGCTCTTGCTTGCCAAGCCAAAGTGTGACTAAAAATAGCAAACTTTGGCTAAAAATTAGCGCAAAAACAGCCGTGCGCTTTTGAAAGAGCCCATAAAGTAGCCCCGCTACGAAAAATCCAGCCACGATATAGCGGTTGTGCACGCGCATCTCGAGCCAAACTGATAGCGAGACTAAAAGCGCCGCGCTAAGCCCTAAAAGCAAAGCGCAAAACGCGTAATACAAGGCTCTAAAAGCTTGCATCAGTTTGCAACCCTAAAGCTTATAGCTACAAATGTGCCATCAGGCGGTAAAACGTCTTTGTTGCCGTGAAATACGACTTCGTTGCGTTTTTCAACTGCGCCGTGAGTGTAGGTGTGGTTTGAGATGATGCCGACTGAGCAGCTATCTAGGCAAGCGATGCAGCCTGTGTTAAAGCTCTTTGCGGTCGCTTCGTTGCCGCCAAAACGCATGTCGATTTGTTTGCCGTTACTATCTGTGATGACTTCGTTGATGTCGTAGCTTTTTGGTGCGCCGTTCCATGTTACTTCGATCTTGATCTTGTCGCCTTCGACGTGTGTTTCAGGGCCATTTTTTAGAGTCATATTGTTGCCTGGTTTGGCGCCTATTTTTTTCATAGCTTGGTAGAAATCGTTTTGATTTGCAAGTGCGATAAACACAGGCTTATCGCCAAATCTTCCATCTTTGAAAACTACTGCGTGGCGAGTGTTTTCAGTAAAATACTTGCCATTTACCTTGGCTAAAACAGTGATAGTTTTGGCGCTTTCATCTACTACCATCGGATTTTGAGCGCTTACTACGCCAACTTGATCGTCGCTAGCTTGAACGCTTGCGGTAAAAAACAGACTAAAAATAGCCATAAAAATAGCTTTTTTAAACATATTAGTGCCTTTCTGTGAAGAAAATTTGAAATTTGATTTACGAAAACTTTAGAGAATTTGTAAATGTTGCAGGCGAACCTCGCCTAAAAAATATTTTTGAATTATATTTTGTTTAAAATAAAAAATTGTTTAAATGACATTTTGTTCATAATGTGCAAAAATTGGTATTTTTCATTGTTTTAGAAGTGTAAATGAGATATAATTTTGGGATTTTTAAGAGGCTGTCCCACTTTGGTAACTAAGTGTTCCACTCTTAAAGGAAATTTTAAAGAAAGGGAAAGAACAAAAGCATCACTGCTAGTGCCTAAAATAGGGTGTTTTGGTGTCACGTGGGAGACTTGAACTCCCGACCTCCGGCTTATGAGGATTTTTTATATGAGCTCCTGAAAGCCTGAAATACGCACTTTAGACGATTTTTACTTAGTAGTTACATAAAACTGTTCCATTTTTGACCGGTTGGCTATTAAATATGGGACAACACTTAAGGGAGCGAAACGGTATATATTACTACCGAGCCACACTTGCTCCAAGCATTAGAAAATTTTTTAACGAAAAGCGAGAAATTTGCTTCTCCACATCCACTAATCTCTTGGAAAAAGCCAGAAAAAGGGCTAAAATTCTAGACAACAATCTTTACTTGATAAAAAGGGCGGTTCACATGAATCTTGGTGATAGCATAATCCAATCTTTTGTAAATTCGTTTATGAAAGTAAAGCTTAGTAAGAGCATCAAAGAGCACTCTCTTCTTAATAAGAAGATGGATGTAGAATTTCTAAATGCGCTCAATGACTACTTTAAACAAAGTTTGATAGATGGCGGTCTGCCTCAAATTTTAATTAAGGATATAAGTAATATCACTAACACTGCTGGCGCTCTTGGTAGCAAGAATAAAGAGAACATAGGGCAAACTCTTTTAGAGAAAAACATACTAACACTTAACTATCTTGTATCAAAGCTTGAGAAGAGCAGTGTGCTCTTTGATGACAAGCGTGAGCACTGTTTCCTTGAAGATGATTCTAGTGATAACTTAGCCAAACATGCCAAACCTAGTTCGTTTGACGCTAAGGACATAGCTTCATTCCAAGAAAATATAAAAGAGCTTGAAGATAGCGGTTGTTTGCCTATTACGGATGGACAGCTTAAGGCTATGGCTCAGAGGATTAGCGAAACGGTTTATGCCATACTAGATCAAAAGTATGGCTCAACTTCAAATTTAAAGCTAGTAAGAACAAAGAATAGCCATAGAAGCATGGAAGATATCATATTGGATCCAAATCCACCAAAAAATATCAAGATAAAATTAGATGACGATAGTAGCTTTAGTATTTTTAATCCTAGCGCCCAAGTAACACAAGAGTATGAGATCAGGCAAGCATTGCAAGTGGCATCTGGCTCTAGCAATCAATTCTCAGCTTTAAATTTAGAAGATCAAAAGAGCTTAAAGGATGCATTCGAGATATTTGAGACAAACACTAAAAGAGCTGACAAGTGGTCGCCAGATACGCAAAGACTAGTTACTGGCGTAAAAAAGCTCTTATTTTTATACTTTAACGAAGATACGCCAGTTTATAGGATCACAAGAGATAACTTGCTTGAATTTAGAGATCTTCTTTATAAAATTCCAACTAAGCTAGCTCAAAAGAGCAGGTATAAAGATAAAAGTTTATCTCAGATACTTAAGCTAGGAGAAAATGACGATAAACTCTCTGAGCCTACTATCCAAAAATATATGATAAGGGTTATTCAGTTTTTTAACTACTGCTTTGATAGCGGCTATATAAGTAAAAGCATAACTGCAAAAATGAATGTCAAGATAGACATAGACCCTAGCGAAAGGGCAGTGCTTCCATACGAAGCATCAGAAGCTAGAAAGATCTTTGAGATAGTAACTAGTATCAAACAAAGTGGTAAATCACCAAGTTCAAGGATAGAGGCTAGTGAGCTCTACTACGTCACAATGATAGCTGCTTATAGTGGCATGAGGATAAAAGAGATCACACAGCTTCATAAGGAAGATATAGCTTTAAAAGATGGGATTTACTGCTTTAACATAAACACAAATGATGGTAAAACCACCAAGACCAAAAACAGCATTAGGTTTGTGCCTATTCATAGTAAGCTCATAGATCTAGGTCTGCTAGAATATGTTAATAGCAAGAAAAGCGGAAATATATTTAAGGTAAGCAATAAGGACTTCTCTGAAATTTTTAGAAGCCAGATCCAAAGAAAGTTTATAGACAAAGACTCTAAAAAGACCTTCTACTCTTTTAGGCACTACTTTATAGACTATCTAGTGCAACGCGAGGTAGAAGCTAACCTTATAGCCCAGATAGTAGGACATGAAAAGCAGTATAAAATTTTACTAAACACTTATGCCAAGCCTATTAATGCAAACACACTAAAGGCTAAAGTAGAGATGGTATCGTATGATAATGAGTAGGGATAAATTTCAAAGCATAAACTTTTAAGACTATCTTTATATCTTATTTAGTATTATTTTAGGTATTAAATAAAGGATAAAAATGCAAACTATACAAGCAAATTTTACAGCTAGCATAAGTGAGCTAAAAAAGTCTCCAGCTCAAATTTTAAAACAAGCTGGAGATAATGTCGTAGCTATACTAAACCACAATGTCCCTAGTGCCTATCTAGTACCCAGCTCTGTCTATGAAAAAATGGCAGAGATAATAGAAGAGTATCATCTAAGTAAAGCAGTAGATGCTGCTCTAGCAAGTGGTGAAAAACCAGTAAAAGTAAGCTTAGATGAGCTATGAGTTAGAGTTCTTACCAGGCGCTTTAAAAGAGTGGCAAAAGCTAGACAATAGCATAAAAGTGCAGTTTAAAAAGAAGCTAAGTGAGCGTCTAGAAAACCCAAAGGTTGCCAAGGACAAGCTACGAGGCTACGAATATGTCTATAAGATCAAGTTAAGAGATGTCGGCTACCGCTTGGCATATCAGGTAAAAGATAGTGAGATAGTAGTGTTAGTGCTAGTTGTCGGCAAAAGAGAGAACAACGAAGTATACGAGATGCTAAAGGATAAATTTAACTAAGCATAAAGCTAGACTTTAGTTATCTGTGATTTGCTAGTAACTAATTTTATGTTATTAGCTTGTCCTATCTAAAGTGCTCTTTTATGATGAGCATAACCCCTATATTTTTATTATTTTATTTTCTTAATTTCATACTAGACTAAATTTTTAAGAGAAAATCCAGAAGCTACAAAAATTATATTATATATTTCATAGTATTTTTAAAAAACACGCATTTTAGCGGCCTGAAGCCTACCGAATTCCTTGTTTTAGGCTGTGAAATTTTATAAAATAACCTTAAAAGATATTTAAAGAGCAAGTCTGACAAAAATTTTTATGGCATAGGATTTTTTGAGTGGCTTCTTCTTAGATTGGGAGTAAATTTACGTGAGTTCTGAAAAGATAAAAAAACGCAAGGTAACCAAAGTCATAACTAAAAGACTTAGGCTAAGTAATGCAGAATGGTTGGTGATTAATAATAAATTACAAGAAAGTGGCCTAACTTTCTCAAAATTTGCCCTAAGAGCTATGTTGTCTAAGCAGATTTATGCACCAATTATAAGGGAACTTCTAATTGAGCTATCTAGACAAGGACAAAACATAAACCAAATAGCCACCAAATTAAATAGTGGGCAAAGCCTAGATAGAGTTGGTATTGAGATCATAGCCGACGATAATAAGATCTTACATAAAATTTATGAAATATTGGGTAAAAAATATGTTTCTTGATTCGCCTTGTATCAATACAAATAAAGGCACTAGTGATGCTAGTTAAATTTCTTCGTACTTATACTGGTGGTGGCCTTGGGAGCATAAATTATCTTTTAAATGAGAGAAAAGCTGCTGGAACAGCAAGAGTTATAAAAGGTGATGAAAATTTAACTAGAGCTATTATAAAAGGCATCACCTATAAACAAAAGACCTGTTTTGGTGTTTTATCATTTGAAGAGAGGCATGACTTTTTAACTGAAGAGCAAAAACTAAAAATTATTAAGGATTTTGAATATGCTCTTTTGGGTGAATATATGCTTGAACGTACAAATGTATTATGGGTAGAACACTCAGACAAGGATGGACGGCTTGAGTTAAATTTCCTTATCCCTAAGATAGATCTTGAAACAGACAGGTCATTTAATCCTTATTTTGCCAAATATGATCAAACGAGAATAGATCTAATCAAAAAGATCATTAACGATGAGTATGGACTATCAAGTCCAGATGATCCAGCAAAAGAGCAAACTATATTGTCTAGCAAGAAAAACATCAATCATTATAAAAATTTAGAAGAGCTAGACCAAAAGTTGCACGATCTGGTTAAGCAAGGCTATATTAAAAATAGAGACCACATGATTGAACTTCTTAAACAAAATGGTATCGAAATAACCAGGATCAACAAAAAAGGCATAACGATCATACTGCCTACTAAAAAAACAAAAAATCGTCTAAAAGGAGGAATATACGATGCAGACTTCACCAGTGCTCAAAGACTTGGAGAACTCAGCCAAAGCTCAAGCAGAAGAATTAGAGAATTCCATGATAGAAATACACAAGCAGAGTGCAGAGAAAATAGGCGAAAACTTGAGGAGCTTATTGCTAAAAGAGATAGATTTAATCAAGAAAGATATGTCGAAAGAACTTCAAAAAACAATATCCTTGCATCACAAGGACAGATCGGTGATAATCTCGCTATCAGCGGCTACCGCACTAATTTTGGGAATAGCAATTGGCTGGGTAGTGCACGCAATGATATTAAAGGAAGAAGTAGCTTGGACGATACCAAAACAATGGAGATACAGCCAACCTACTGCGGACAAGACCCAGAGGGAGTATTACATATCGATTCCAAAAGACAAAGAGATAATAGAGAACGAGAGCAGGAAATTTATATTAATGAAAATGGAGTAGAGGATGACAGCATTAGAGAAAGCATTGCTAGAAGAGAACGAGCGCTTGACGAAGACGATCGAAGACGAAAGGAGCAAGCACGAATTAGAAACAATGAATTTGCAACAAGACTGCGAGAAGAAGCTCGCGATATTACAGACAAATGTGACAGAGCTAACAAAGAAAGTCAAGAGCTTGAACAAAGATTGCAACGACGCCTTAACGGAATCTTTGCAGCAACAAAGAGATATGTACGAGAGTTCAATATCTTGCTTGGAAGAAAAATTAGAAAATTTAGAAGAAAAATTCCAAAATTTGAGAGAAGAATACGAGAGCTTACAGATAGAGCACAAGATGCTACAAGAATATGTAGAGAATTTATAGAGGAGCGTGAATACTCCCAAAAAGCCAGCATATATCACCATGTGGGTGATGTATGCAAGGAAAAAACTCAAAGTCTAGATATGTTTTAAACGTAGAGACTCTACTAAGTTTATTACATAATCATCTCATTTATTACTTCCAAACATTATTTGTTACGTTGCCATTTTAAAAATATACTAAAATATATTTTGTAGATCATAAAAAATAATTTAGTCTAATTATTTTTGTTCTTATGGCTGCCTTTAATCAACTTAAGCTTTTATTAAAAAAGCCTATCTTGCATGGCCACTTTAATAAAGAAAATATTTTTTAAGCGTGGGTCAAGGGAGCGGCAAGCTATCCTTGCGAGCCTCTATGGAGATGCAAATGGTAACATTTTGTAGCTACATAGAGTATGCTCGCCCTAATATCTGAATTGAATTTTGGCGCATACTGGAATTAAATCAGTCCCACCAAAGAATGACTTAGTAAAAGTAAATTTTTGTAATTTTTGTGATTGGCATATTTGTCACTTGTTTATTTTGACTGATAAATTTGGATAGTCAATTATTTTATGGTTACTTTAATTAAAACTTAAAAAGCAAGAAGCTAGGAGGCAAACCACGAATGATATTAGCATCTTAAGCACCAATATAAATTCATACACTAAGCAACAGCACAAACAAGGCAGGTCTGCAAATTTTAGTGATATTTTTAACCAAAAGACCAAAGAAAAGATTAGCGAGCCAAACCTGTAACAACTTGTCAAGGACTTTCTAATCATTTTTATCATTTTTTTGATGTTTTTCACTCTCAATTTCTCTAAGCATTATGCGTTTCAATTTGTCTTGCATTGTTTCAGTAGTATTTTTATTAAAATGTACAACAACTTCATAGGTAGTTTTTCCAATCTTCTTTATTGTTTTTGTTTCTGTATTATTTTTTTGCATATCATCATTCCTTTTCTTGCAATTAAAAAGCGATTAGAATTTTTTTACTTTTCCAATCGCTCTCATTCATCTATTAAGTTTTGTGCTTTCTTCAGCTTTTCTTTGCTCTGTATTTTTCTTCTATCAAGTCCCGTTATCCTAAGAGGTAAACACATCTCGATTATCCTTGAATAAATCCTGCCAAGCATTATATCTTCCTGTTCTTTTTCTATATCTTTGAAATTAAGGTTAGTAGTTATAATGGTTGGTCTTGCCTTTAGGTATCTTGCATTGATTACATTGTAAATTTGCTCTAAGGCATATTCTGTATTTCTCTCTATTCCAAAATCATCAAGAATTAGTAGGGTAGGGCTTGTTATCTATTCGATATATTCGTTTCTATCAAGATTAAAGCCGCCTTTTTGTAAGTCGTTTAATATCTGTGCAAAGTTCCTCATTTTTACTGTATGGCTATATTCTGTAATTATAGCGTTGGCAATAGCACAAGCTACATAGGTCTTGCCACTTCCTACATTTCCGTAAAGTAACAGTCCAACATTATCTTTTCTCATTTCTTCAAAATGTTTTACATAGTTCTTTGCTTTTTTGATGATTTCCTTATCTGTATCTTCATCGGCATTTTTAAAGGTGTAGGCTATTTGATTTTTGGATATAAAGCAGCTTTGTCTCAACCTATCTTGTTTTAACAGTTTTTTCTTGTTCAGCTCTATCTCTATCACATTTACAAGCCGTTCTGATAATCATAGGCTTATCCAACATCGGAATTACCTTACCGTCTATTCTTTCATTACAAATCTTGCAATAGATATGTCCGTCTTCTTCATAGTGAGTATCTTTGTTGTAGATAAAATCTGTCCCTTGAATTTTTGTAGTAATCATATTTTCTTTATCATTCATAATTTTAGTCTCCTTTTCTACATCAGGCTCTATAATGCGTTTTTAAGGCTTATTTTTATCTTAACCATAGTCTGACACCTCTTTTATGATTAAACCCTTAAAAACACCTTTTATAGGCTGTCGCTGTCTTCATAGTTGGTTGAATAGGTTCTATGGCTTTTATTTTGATTATTTTTCTGTGATAGCTTTTCTTTATCCTGTTCATACCAATTCATACCAATTAAGGATTGTTACATAGTGGTCTTTGTAGTCTGTGCCTTTACTTTTGATATATCTTAATAGCTTTTCAGTCATTGTATCTGTATGACCTTTCAGCCTATCTTTTAGATTTTGGTATTTTTCATCGGTTAAATGAATATTTTGATACTCTCCATAAAGGGACACTGGGGCAACCTGTTCTATTCTCCTCTTATCTAATCTACCCTTAACTATACTATGCGGACAAACGGTTGACACTTGGTTGTCATTTGGTATACCAAGATTTTCAACCTTGATATATGCTCCATTTTCCGTTTGCGTTATACTTTGCTTTTCTTCAAGATACATCGTTTCTTTTCGTCTGTCATTTCTGATGTAGTTATTTATCTTCCAATAGGTAATGACTATAACCCCTCTTTAAAAGACAATTACAAAACCTTTTGTAATTAGAATCTTTAAGTCATCATCATCTGCCCTCATAGATAGATGAAAATACAGGCATTGGCTACTTAATGGCATATCCAAAAATAAGTCGCTATCCACTATCTTTATTGAAAACATCCTTTTATCTGCCATTTTTCTCTCCTATCTTTTGTTATGAAAATGTAGCAACAAATCGTTACTCCTTTTATCTTTTAAGGAAGTCGTGTTTCACTACCCCCTTTGATTAGTACTGTCTTTGATTTAGGTACACTCCCATTTTGGGAATGTGGCATTTGTCATCTTCTTATTTTTCTTTTGTTGTTTTAGATGTCGGTCTTAAAAATACTTTTGCTTTTCTATAAACTGAATGAGCGTTTTGAAACGGTACAATAGAAAAAGCCGACTATACTTTTAACTTTTGTTGTTTCAGTATGTCGGCTTAATGTAAGCTATCTGTTTCAAATTTTTATTGTCAAGGGTGAGCGATAGTGAATGCGCTTTACCCTTGATGATAAAAAAGCGAATGAATTATATTCAGTTGTCTTTTGCCTTTAATACGGAAAAATGCTTCGGCTTTTTTCTTTGCTCCCCGCAAGGGTAAAAGCACCGCAGGTCGCAAGGACACCTAAAGGGTGTATAATTGCGCCCTTAGAAAATCTAAGGGAATTACAATTATACTATGTCCTTGCGTTTCTTAGTCTTTTTGAAATGCTCTTTGCAAAATAGCCTTTATTTCTTCATTACTTTTCTCGCTTGCTCCCTCAATTAAACTTTCTAAGATTGCTCCTCGCTCTATCAATCTATGGTTTCGCTTTTTTCTTTCTTCAAGGCTCGTTTGCTTTCTGATTTTCTTTTCCTGATTTTTAAGCTGAGATAGTTTCTTTTCATATTTTTTTTCTTCTTACTTGCTTTCAATCTTTTCTTTTACTTTTTCTAATTCTGTTTTTATTGTCCATAAATTTCATCTCCTTTCAAGTTTTTTTCATAAGAAAAGACGATAGATGTTTTACTTTCTATCGTCTTGAATCTGTATTATTCAGCTCGACAAACTGAAATTTGACTTACTTCTTGTATTTCTCAACGATTATGCCTGCTACAATACCTACAATAAATCCCGCCGTAGTAACAGCCGAAAACTTAAACTTACCCCAAAGAGAAGGAAGCGCAGAAATCGCAAGTGCATACCAAAACAGATTACTACTGAGCAACCAACCATATAAATAACTATGCTCACCAGTTGGAATATTAGTAAATAGCCAACCAATCAAGTTGCTCTCACCAATATATCACCAGATATACAGCTATGTATCCCAATGTTATATAAACATTTTTCTTTCTCAAGTATAATCACAATCCTTTGTCAAACGGGAATTTTATTCTCCTGTCACTCGTTTATAGGATCATAGTCGGAAGGGACAGGTGCTACTATACTTACAAAGATGATATCCTCATCTCCAGTATTTTTTGCTCCGTGGCAGGAGTCTTTCTTCGATACTATGACATGGCCTTTCTTGAATGGAACCTCTTCATTAGGCTGGGGGTAGAATATTCCCTCTCCCTGAAGGACGATCCATATATCGTCGGAATTGTGGTGATAGTGCTTTTGCAATGTCTGACCGGGTTTGATAACCCAGACCGATCCGCCTGTAGATTCTGTCTGATAAAACGGTGTTCTGACAGCCTTTTCCGGATCCTCTTTTTTTACAAGGTCCATGCAATAGATTCTCTGTTCGCTCATGATTATTTGCTCCTTTGTATTCCATAGTTTAATCGAAAAAATTCGATTTAATGATATACCGACAAATTCTAATTTGTCTACTTCTTTATGTTTTTTAATCGCTCATCATAATATTCTTCTACAAATTTATGATTTTGGTGTTTTTCAATTTGCTTAGTGATAAGCTCTATCATTTGCTCATTTTGTTCTACTGTGTAGTTGAAATTTTTCCAATGAGAAACATTGTCTAAACATATTTCAACCAACTTTTCAAAGGTTAATACCCTTTCATTATCGGAATAATATGTTTCTTTTATATTTTTTGTTGTTGTAACTTGTATATTAGCCTCATGAAGTATCAAGAGTTGCTAAAAACATTTCTCTTGCACCTGTTCTTCCCATTTCTTCAGGTACTTCTTGCCATCTTTCTCTTAATGTGGTTTTTGCACTAATTAAGACAGTATTTCTCTTATTTACAATGTATTCTAAAACACCCGGAGAAACTAAATCTACCAATTTACCAAGACCTTTATTGACAAACTCTTGTTTACCTATATTACCTTGACTGTCAAGTGGAATCCCTGCACCAATCAAAATGAGTTCTATAATACTTTCAAATTCTTTACCTGCTCTACTCCTCCTACTTTGAGTATTTGACAAAGTCAAAGCATATATATGTTCCGGAAATTCTTCCACAAACCAAGTAATTGCCTCTATTGGTGTAAGAGTTTTGATATACTCATCATCAACTAACTCTTTTAGCATTTTTGAAGTAAAGTCTTTTTCTAATGGCTGAAATTCACTCCAACAGCTATTTCTAAGTTTTTCAACAACTTCACTTGCATTACTTAAAAAGAATTCTTTAGGGGCTTTGTCGTATCCTAATGTAATAAAATTATCATAAACTAAGTCATAAGGCTGTTTAAAGCCTTCTTTCCTTTTTTCTTTAACTAAGTTTTTATATTCATCAAGAGAAATATTTGCCATAACTCTTTTCCTTTCTTGAAAAATTTTCTTCTATATGGTACAATAGTGTCAAATAGAGGACAGTTAGTCCTTGAAATAACATATATAAATATAAACTTGAAATAACATATATAAAAAGGATAATATATATGAATATTATACCACAAGTCATAGATAATTCCCCTGCTATTTTAATAAAAAATAAGCGTATCAGATTACAAATGACTTAAAAAGAATTAGCTGATGCTGTTGGTATGTCCAAATTCGGAGATAGGACAATTCGCAGATGGGAAAATGGAGAAAGTCAGCCATCGTCCATTGAGCTGAAACATATTTTATCATTTCCTGAAAAAGTACCTTTCCCCAATAATGAAAATGCCCCCTATAAAATCATTGATTTATTTGCCGGAATTGGTGGTACAAGGCTTGGATTTTACCAAACAGGTAAAACAAATGTCGTATTCAGTAGTGAAATTGATAAATTTGCAGTAAAAACATATAAGGCAAATTTTGGTGAAACTCCTTTTGGAGATATTACAAAAATATCTGAAAAAGATATTCCTAATCATGATATTATTGTCGGTGGTTTTCCTTGTCAAGCATTTAGTCAAGCCGGTAAAAAGCTTGGTTTTGAAGATACTCGTGGAACATTATTTTTTGAAATTGCAAGAATTATTAAAGAGAAACGACCTAAGGCATTTCTTCTTGAAAATGTCAAAAACCTAAAATCTCACGATAAAGGTCGTACCTATAAAACAATAGAAAAAACATTAAAGGATTTAAACTACGATGTTCATTCTATTATACTTAAAGCAA
Source organism: Campylobacter concisus (assembly GCA_002092835.1). Taxonomy (NCBI): domain Bacteria; kingdom Pseudomonadati; phylum Campylobacterota; class Epsilonproteobacteria; order Campylobacterales; family Campylobacteraceae; genus Campylobacter; species Campylobacter concisus. The sequence goes on from LVWL01000001.1 coordinate 57,600, forward strand.
AAGACTTCGGTGTTCCACAAAATAGAGAGCGTATTTACATTGTTGGATTTGATAAGGATAAAATAGATAACTATAAAGATTTTTCTTTTCCAATTCCTCCCTGCCCAGATGTTTCTGTGGGAAATATTTTAGAGCAAAATGTTGATACTAAATACACCATTTCAAATGCACTTTGGCAAGGTCATCAACGACGAAAGAAAGAACATAAAATAAAGGGAAATGGATTTGGTTACACATTGTTCAATGAAAACAGTCCTTATACAAATACATTATCTGCAAGATATTATAAAGACGGGAGTGAAATACTTATTGAGCAAAAAGGAAAAAATCCACGAAAACTAACACCTCGTGAAGCTGCAAGACTTCAAGGCTTCCCCGAAAACTATATCATTCCTGTAAGTGATACTCAAAGTTACAAACAGTTTGGTAATTCTGTTGCCGTTACTGTTATCCATGCAATTGCAAATAACATAATTGATATACTTGATACCTGTACTAAAAAAGAGATTAACTAACTTCAATCTCTTTTTTCTAACTTATTAACTTGTATACCTGCCCTTTTCAGAACCTTTAATTTTTCTTGTTTTCTCTGTTCTCTCCTTGCCTTATACCTTTCCTCATATTCCTGTTGTTTTCCATTTACTTTACGCTTTAAGTAGTTTTGATGAAGTCTATCTTTTCTTTCCTTGATTTTTCTCTCTTCTTCCTCAATTTTTAATCTTTCTTCTTCTTCAGTCAATTCTTCTTTTGGTGGCTCATAGTTACCGATAAAATTAAAATATATCTCTATTTTTTTGCTTTGATGTTTGACTACTTTTTCTATTCCTTTCATGAACAATAATCTTTTCTACAAACTCATTTATCATTGTAGTTGTAAGTTCATCAAAATTTTCATATCGGCTTATTAGAGATATAAACTTTTTCGCCTTATCTGTTTCTTTTTCATATCTTAATATTGCAAACTCTAAGTCTTTAATTTCTTTGCTTAAAGCTATTTGCTCTGTTTCATATTGACTGTTAAGTATCTCATATCTATTACTTGGTATTTTTTCAAGTATCATATCTTCGTAAATACGGCACATCAATCGTTCAAGTTCCTGAAGTCTGTTTTTACTTTCCATTAATCTTATTTTTGTCTTTTCTATCTCTACTTTTTCCTTTTCTTCCATTTCATTTTAAATGGAACGGATAAAGGCTTCGTGATCTTCATCAAGATATTTTTTAATGTCTTTTAAGGTTTCCTGTATAAGGTTTAAGACTGCTTCCGCTTTTATCCTGTGAGTAGATGGACAAAGCGTTCCACAGGGTACTTTCGTGTAAGCACTGCAAGTGTAGTAGGGAATATTTTTGTAATTACTTGTTCTATGAACATACATTTTACTGCCACAATCTGCATAATACATAAGGCCCAGTTAAAGGGTGATATTCTCCCCAACCATCGGGATACCTTTTTACATTTCCTCTTATCCTTTGCACATTATCAAAGGTTTCTTGGTCTATAATTGCCTCGTGGGTATTTTCAAATATCAGCCAGTTTTCTTCAGATACATATTTGCTTTTCTTATCCTTGAAATGCTTTCTTGTTTTGAAGTTTACAGTATGACCTAAATATTCCTGTTTCTTTAAGATACTTACAATTGTAGAACTGCACCAACGATAAGGATGTTCAAACACTTTGCTTTGATGTAGTCCATATCCTAATTTTTGCTGATGGTAAGCAGGTATATCTACTTTTTCACTTTCCAATATCTTTGCTATTCGATACGGACCATTGCCTTGCATGGTCAGATTGAATATTCTCCTTACTATCTCCGCTGCTTTTTCATCTACAATCCACTTATCTTTGTCTTTTTCATCTTTGATATATCCATAAGGTGGAGAGCTTGCCGTATGCTTTCCGCTTTCCCCCTTTGACCTGAATGTAGATTGTATTTTTCTTGAAGTATCTCTTGTATACCATTCATTCATAATATTTCTAAAAGGGGTAAAATCATCTTCTCTATAAAAGCTATCTACATTATCATTGATAGCAATGAGCCTAACTCCCTTTTGTCTTAAGATTTCCATACATTGACCGACTTTAAGATAGTCTCTGCCAAGTCTACTCATATCTTTTACGATTATACAACCTATTATATTACCTTGATTAACTCCGTTCATCATTGCCATAAAGCCCGGTCTATCAAACTGTGTTCCGCTTATTCCATCATTTGTAAAATGTATGATGTTGCTTAAATTATTTTTACCTGCATATTCTTCAAGGATTTTCTTTTGATTTACAATAGAATTGCTTTCTCCTTGAAGTTCATCATCACGACTTAATCTCTCATAGAGTGCTGTTATCTTTTCATAATTCCTCATTTTTACCCCCTTTCTCTTAGTTTCTTAAATAAAAAAGAATTAAGAAGTACATATTTCACTAATATAGTGATTAAGTGTTCTCCTTAATTCTATTACTCCAAGAGCCAGCTAAATTTACTTATACTATTCCCTCTCAAAACAGTCTCGTCTCTTTAAATTTTAATGACCTTCAAGCTTATGGCTACACAGTGGATAAAGCAGGTTTTATGGGAGCTGATTTTAACAAAGCCGCAGGCTTGCCAAAGGACTTTAAAATCCATAAAAGCACACTTGATGAGCTTAGTAGATTTGCCGAGCGCAACCATGTGCTAAACCGCATCAAAAGCAAAGACGAGCAGATAAAGATCTTTGATAACATCGATATGGCTGACACCATAAAGCACTACTACAGACTATTTGATCAAATGACCTCTGCTTTAGGCGATGATAAAAAGAGCTACACCCTTGCAGATATAGGCAAACTACCAAAAGGCTACAGCACAAAAGGCACTCGCTATGATGCCAAAGGACACCTACTAAAAGATCTATCAAACTCTACTATCTCAAACATCTACTCTAGCACTGATGAGCTAAATAGCACTAAATCTCTTAGCAAAGAACTTTCAAGTGCAGGCGTTAGGCTCATAGTAAAAGAGGTTGATTTTACGATGAGCGAAGCAGGCGATGAGTTTAGCTTCAACCCTGATATGTCGGTATATCAAGCAGATGAAGGTTACAGCAAAGAGGCTCTTTTTATGGGATTTTTGCGCAGCTCTAGACCGCTACCAAGTGATAGTGCAAAGACTAAGCTTAGCAGTGCTGCCTTAAATGATATCTCAAGCACTGGAGAGCATAAAGAGTATTTTGTGGATTTTGAAAAAGTGGGTAAGGATAGTGAGAGCATAAAAGCGCTCATAAAAGAAAGACTTAAAGAGCTAACACTTTTAATGTATGCAAGATCAAAGAACATTAACGCAGAAAGTGTTACCTCAAACGAATATGAGAAATTTAAACCAACTAGCGAGGATATAAATTCTCTAGCAAATTCTTGGAGTGAGAGGATAAGCTCTATTAGTAAGACTTTTGTGTAGAGATAAGTCATATATAAACTAAATCGCTAAAAGGTCGATTTAGTTATTGATTATACTCTAGCCCATAAAAGCATTAAACCTAAGTAGGTTGAATTTATATTCTTTAGCTGAATGTGTGTTAGTGTATAAAACAGCATTGCTGGATAGGTGGTAGCAAGATGCTCTAATGCAAATTAATACCATAAAAAGAATTAAAACCTATGAAAGAGATGCTGGAATACCTAAACAAAGTGAGACCTTAGCAATGCTTAATAATATAACCTATTCGCCAAATCTAAATAACAACTCACTATTTGAAGGAAAAGAATTCGCAAGTAGAGTTAATTATAAGAAAGTGATGGGCAATAGCACAAACTTTACTGGAGCTTTTAAATCCTACAATGATGATAAACAAACCATTTGGGGCAAAAAATCAGATAATGATCTAGAAGGACAAAAGATACGTCAAACTTTAGAAAGATTTGGTGTGTCTTTTAGTAATGAGGGTCGCGAGCTCCTTGAATCGTCTAATATAAGTGTGGATGAATTTATTGAGAGATATTCTAAGGTTATAAATAGGGGTATGCCGCAAGAGGTTGGTGACTATGGGCTAATGGATCAAAAAAGCGATCATGAAGAACAAGACAATCAAACTGACACGCAAAAACAAGAAGCCTTTAAACCTATGCAAGTAACTAAAAAATTTAAAACTTATGATATGCAAGCCGATGAAAAATTTAAAGAATTTTACAAATTTATAAAAACTGAATTTGATAATGGCGAAAGTATATTCGAAATTTTAGAAAAAGTCGCAAATAAAAAAGTGGATAAAACCGTATAAAAGGACTAAATTTAGAGCAATCATTGCTTTCTACAATAAAACAAAGTAGCTATTTTTTATTCATCAAGCCATCTTATTTAAAATTTGCTTCTTATCTATCTTTTGCATAAGCTCTAAGACATCTATGCCTCTTTTTTCTTTGAAATTTAAAAGCTCTCTTGCATAGAGAAATTTTTGATCCTTGTTGATATCATAGGTCTCATACTTCTTCTTAACCTGCATAGGTTTAAATTTCTTCTCGCTTTGCTCTTTGGCTAAATTTGCATTGTATTCTTGCTCTTCTTTGTGTAGTTTGGCTAGAAATTCTTTATGCTCTTTTGTAGTTTTTTCTACATCTTCTCTATAAAGCTTCTTAAACTCTTCTATGTTTAGATCAGCTCGGCTAAGTAGAGCTGAGCCTTTTTTACTTGACATCGCATCATCAGGCAGTGATCGCATAAAATTCTCTAGCTCCGTTTCTTCTTCTTTTGTGCCAAGACCAACCATCAGTCCAGATATTGTTGGCTTGCCATCTACTGAGTAGGTAAGTAACCAGTCCATGTGTCCTTGTAAGACACTAATCTCGAGCTCTTCCATGTTTTCTGGATATTTTGCTATCAGCGCACGTCTTTGCTCGATAGTAAAATCATATTTCTTAGAAAGCATAGTATCTATCTTGTTTATAGTATCCGTTATCCAGCCCTCTTTACTTTCATCTATATCAATAAATTTTGGCAATACTTCTGCAAGTGGTTTGTGCATTAGTTTATCTATTAGAGCCTTTTCTTGCTCCTTTGACATTTTTGCATTTTCTTTTTGGATAGTGTTATCTTGTATTGGTGTATTGCTAAGTCCGTTTATGCTAGTTATCATTTTAACTCCCCCTTACGCCTTTATATCAACATCTCTTTTTATACCAAGCATATCTACTAGATATTTTCCAGCTGGGTTTTCATTTAGCTCTTTTACTAAATTTAAAGGTGGCATGCTAAATTTTAAAAAGCTATCCATAAAGTCTTTGCTCTTTTTGCCATCTTTGTCTATCTCACCAAAGAGTAGCTTTAGCATTTTTAGATTATGCTCCATCATCTTTTTAAATGATAGTTCGTCTTCTTCATATCCCCTACGTCTATCTTCAGGAGTGCTGACAAAGCCACTTTGTAAGTCGATATAGATAAAGTCTCTTTTAGATCTAATGTGATCTTGCATATATTTAGGCATACCTGCTATATCGTTATCGGTAGCATTTATAAAGCCAGGTCCAAATTTCATCTCGCCCATAAGTTCAAACAGCTCAAATGCCCTACTAAATTCTTTGCTATCTATGCTCTTATCAAAGCCTTGCTTCTTTCCAAAAACGGTAGTTTCACCTTCTTTGACGTCAAGGTTGCTATTTATAACTGCTGCTAAAAGTCCGCCTTTGGTTATTGAGCCATCTTTATTTGTATATCTTTCGCCGTGCAGATCGATAAAAACACCACTTCCCACACTCTCCTTGCCGCCATTGTTGTTGTTAAAGATATCTGTTGTTGGCTTTAGTGGCTGCCTGCCATCTCCGCCGCTAAAGCTTGGGTTGAAAAAGAGCGTGCTTATCATCTGCTTATTTGACTCTTTGTAGTTAAAGCTAGAAGCAGCTGCATCGAAGTCATAAATAGAATTATGAATTTTTGTTACTTGCATACTTTGGCGGTTATACTCAAAGCCTTGAGGGAAATTTCTTATCTCATCTAAGCTAAAGCTTTCTTTTGAATTTAGTATATCTTCGCCAACTACTTGTGAGAGGATTTTATAAGCATTGCCAGCAGTCTTTGCTATATCTATGCTTTTAAAGGTGCGACTAAAAAATGAAGTCCCCTCTGCAACATTTACTAACGACTCCAGCGTGCTTGAGTGAATTTTATAATCACTTGGTATGCCAGCTTGCTTGTTAAACTCATCTGTAAAGTAGCCATCTTTATCTACCTTGTAGCCTAAAACTAAAGACCTCGTTTGGTTGGTAGAAGCTTTGGTTGATACCTTTATGTTCTTCTCTAAATTCAAGGGGTAGCTACCAAGTGCGTTTATCATCTAATATCCTTTTAGCTTCATACCAAAGATATCGTCTTTTTTGTGAAAAGATTTATTTTACAAAGGTTTTTAGTTTGCATAAATTTACTCCTAAACTCTCGTATCTACCTTTTTATAAAGCCTATCTTTGCTAGATAGCTCTTTAAATTTTAGGTCGTTTTCAAGATAAGTGATGTTGTAAATTTCTTTAGTGGTGATGCTTTTGCCGTTTTCAAGTCCGATTAGGAATTTACTTGTAAATTTATCAGTGAGGTTTTTAACGAGCTTTGCTCCAAGCTCTTTTAGGCTAGATATCTTCTCATCTTGCTTTATACCTATATCTTTAAAGTCAAGTCTATTTAGCTCGATATCATTCATGCTCTTAGCATCTAAATTTATACTTGCTCTTTTACTATCTTTGTCATCTTTGCTTATGAGCTTGCCAGTGTCGTTATAAATTTCTTTTACCTCTAGCTCTCTTCCGCTATCAAATTTAAGCGTGATCGTGCCATTTTTGTTTAGCTTCATAGCTATTACGCTGTCTGTGTCCTTGAGAGCAGCTGCTGCCTTGCTCGTATCACTCTCAAAAGCATGCTTTACTCTTTCTAAATTTTCTAGGCTAAACTCAAGCCCAGTTGCTTTTTCAAATTCACTCTGCATAGCGATCATATAAGATGACTTTGTGGCTTTTAGCTTTGAGATGAGATCATCTGCGTCTTCTACATCATTTTCTTTTAAATTTTTGCTTATCCACTCTACATCTTTGCTGTGAGCGCTAGACTCTTTTTGGTAGTCGTTATAAAATTTCATAAAGCTATCTTTTTGATAGCCTGCGTATGAAAAGCTCTCATCTTGTTTAGATCCAGTAGGTTTTATGACAGGGTTAAACTCGCTAAGCCTTTTCTTGCCGTCAAAGCCAACTTTCTCATAGGCAAAGTTGTTTAAGCCGCTCTCTTCGTTAAATATCTTATTATCCCTAAGATCTACCCAGCCGTCTTGGTCTGCATGGTCTTTGAAAAATTTATTAGTCTCTTCTTTGCCTATCTTTTGGTAGCGATACTCGGCCGAGAAAAGAGTATAAGGGTTTGAGTTGTTTAAACTAACTCTGTAATCAACCGTGTTTTTGCTAGCAAAGTCCATAGTCTCATGGCTTAAATTTCTAATATCCTTTTTGATAAAGTCGTTAAGGTTTATCTCGCTTACAACTTCGCTTAGTTTGAAAATTTTCTCATTTCCGTCTTTGTCGTAGCCTCTAACCTTTAGCTTGTCAAAGTATTTATCACCAGAATTTATCACTCCGTCCTTGTTGCTATCAAAGTTAAATAAAAATCCATTTGCATCTAGCTTGCCTATGCCTAGTTTGTCATTATCGTCATAAAGATCCAAAAAGACCTCTACATCACCCAGTGAGGTTTTTATCGTTTTTTCATAGGCGTAGTCATTTAAATTTGTAAATTTAGTATCTGCTGCCGCAATGGGCTTAATGGGAGTTTTTGAATTTATAGATGAGAAATAGGTTCTAGTTTGATCCACTTTCCTTAGTGCTGAGGCATCTTCGCCAAAGAGATACTTGTTCTCAAAGTCCTTTTTGTCCCAGTTTTTTCGCTGGATATCCACGTAAGAAAAAGCATCATTTGTCCCGCTATCTGCTTTAGCATACTCTGACTTCACGCCACTGGTGCTGGCACTTTGGATGATAGAGTAAGTGCTATTTGAGATAAGCTTAGTAGCGATGTCTTTAAGCTCAGACTTTAAATTTGTATTGTCTAAAGTTTGCACTCTATCTACGCCAAGAAGGACCCTTGAATAGATCATATCTTTGGGTAAATTTATATTTATGGGCTCTAAATTTGGTGATATATTCATTTTAAATCCTTTTAAAATATATATCTTATATCGGCAAATATAAAAAATGTTTAGTAGTTTATAGTCTAAAAGGGCTTAGAGCGAATGCCTACTATGTTATATTTTTTAAAGCTCTCTTGTCTTCGTCCTCTCATCAAATTCTTTTAAAACGTCCATTATCTTGCTTGCTAGTCCCTCAAGCGTTTGATCTTTTTTAAGCTCTAAATTTCTAAGCTTTAAAATCCTGGCTAGTATATCTTTTAGATCTTTTTTACCAGATAGTATCTCATCATAATAAGCCTTTGGTATGCCTATCTCGCTTCTATCTTGTTTTGTAAGTATGAGTTTGTCTCTATATACACTAAGAGCCTCGTCGGTTATCCTTGTTGTGCCACCTTGTAGCACAAGACCTTGCTCGTTTTTTAAAAATGCAACAAAGATTTGTTCCTTTGTATAGCCTTGTTCGTTATCATATACAGACATGTCAGGCTTGAAGTCATATCCAGCACTACTAACCCACATATAAGGGATAGTATGCTCAGTTGTCATCACTTCTGGAGAAAAGTCAAGGAAATTTCCATTGACTTCTACATTTATATCGCTTAGATCATCCCACAGCCTATGTGCATCGTCTGCATCTTGTGTTGTCCTGAAGACATGAGTTATCTTTTCATTGCTCCTATCAGTTAGCCCATCTATCTCATCACTTGACATCCTACCCATTAGATATTCAGAATAATCTATTTTTTTATCTTTTGAAAAGTAGCCCTTTGGCATCTTTGCTAGATCTTCATTTGAGTAAAATTCTTTACCTTTACTGATCACTCCAGCTGAAATTTGATCAAAAATTTTATAGTATTGCTTTATGGTATTTGCTAGATCGATATTTGCAAAACTATCCTCTCCAAAGAGTTGGTTATCTTTTTTTGTTTCCATTGAAAAATTTATACTATTTGGGTGCTTTTGATTGTGTAGCACTATCGCATCAAGTGTGCTTTTGTGGATTTTAAAGTCCTGCGGCAAACCTGCAGCTTTGTTAAAATCAGCCCCCATAAATCCTTTAGCATCTACACTATATCCATAACCCTCTTGTGAAGTAAATTTAGCCTGATAAAGAGAGTCGATAGCGCTAGATGAAACAAAGTCATTTTTAGGAGTAGTGGTTTGGTTGATCGAATTTATATTTGGAGTGTTAGGCAAGAAATTTGCAAAGCCTTCGCTTTTTGTCTGCTTTTGGTAGTGCTGTTTTGTTAAGATGGAGTTATAAGAGACTTTCATAGCTTACTCCTTGAAATTTAGCTTCAAAGAGTAAGCAAAAGTTGTGCCGAAAATTTAAGCGAGATAAATTTATGTTTGCTCGCTTTGAAATAAAATTTTACCTATGGGCAAAAATAAAAGCAAATTTATAGAAAGCATCTTGTAAAATAAATCAATCCTGAAAAAATGTACCGCTTTTTATAAAAACTGTACCATACTTTTAGGAAATTTTAAAGAAAGGGGAACTGCAAAAAGGGCAGTTAAAGTATCGATAAGTAGGACATCTATGGTGTCACGGGGGAGACTTGAACTCCCGACCTCCGGCTTATGAGACCAGCGCTCTAACCAGCTGAGCTACCGTGACACTTTAAAATAAGTTTCGGATTATATAATTTTTAAACTTATTTGTAGATAAAAACCATCTTTATCTACAAACACAAAGTAAAAGCACCAAGAATCAATAAAACGTCTATTTTACGAAATAATTTTGAGCTAGAGATTTATCCTCAGGTGTGATACTAAATTTCTCGCCAGCGACGCTAACTTCAAATTCATTCTCTTTACTTGCTTTTGTATAAGCTAATGCGAGCCTTGCGGCCAGCTCTTTGTCAGCTTTACTAGCGTTTTTACTTATGAAGCTAACGGCTCCTACGATGTCATCACTCTCTTTAAAATTTACTTGATCAAATTTATCATTTGGATGTGCTAAAAGTGCGTTATTATCACTCTCATCACGACCTATTATCATTTTTGCACCATCTGGCAAGCGCAGATGCCTACCAAGCTTTAGCCACGTTACATCGATATCTCGCATCTCTTTATCAAAATTTAGATAATCCTTTATCTTCACAGCAAAGCTCTCGATCGTTAGCAAACATCCACCTCCAGGCGTTGCAAAGTCCTCAAAGCCAAATTCCTTTGCCAAAGCAAGTTGCGGCTTTCTGTCGCGTCCGCTTATATCAAGCAGCTTCTCTCTATCGACCCAGCCCTCGCGCTCTGGCTTAGTTGGTGGCAAGAGCTTAGCGCACATCGGACGAAGCACTAGATCATCCTCGTCATCAGCTAGGTGCTTAACCTGAAAGAGTGCATCTCTGCGCTGACTCATCGGTCTTTGCCCCAGAACTTCGCCTGTGATGATGAAATTCGCATTTTCACTTTTTAGCATATTTAAAGCTGTTTTAAACATGTACCCGTGACAATCAATACAAGGGTTAAACTGCTTGCCATAGCCGTATTTTGGGTTAAAAAGCACATCACGAAGATACTCGTTTCTCATATCAACCACCTTTAAGCTAGCCCCTGCCAAGGCTGCACGGCGCCTTAAAACTTCGTACTTCTCCTCATCCACGCCAAATCCAGTATCCATATAAAGTGCGACCACTTCGATATTTTGATCGCTTATTAGTTTCATCGAGAGCATGCTATCAAGCCCTCCGCTAAACAAAGCTAAAGCCTTCATTTTTATCCTGAAAGTAAAATTTAAAGCCTAAATTTACTAAATCTAGGCTTTTATGAAGTTTATTTAGCAGTGTTAATTACGATTTTTTTAATCACTTCGCTTGCGGCTTTTAGACTGCTAACTGGCAAATACTCGAAGACGGAGTGAAAGTTGTTTGCCCCTGTGAATAAATTTAGTGTTGGCACACCTTTTGCAGATATCACAGCGCCGTCATATCCACCACGCATTGGCTTTATATTTGGTGTGATATTTAGCTCTCTAAAGGCATCTTTTGCTAGTTTTATCGGAAGTGAGTTTTCGTCTTTTAAAAATTTAAAGACATTTTCATAGCGTGTTTTTAGCGTGATTTCGCAACGATCTCCATAAATTTTGTTAAAAGAATTTGCCATATCGCTTAAAAACTCAAGCCTTTTTTGAAATTTCACCTCATCAAATTCTCTTATGTCGATCTTAAGAGTTGTTTTTGCGCTGTTTCCGCTAAGCTCTTTTACCCAGAAATACCCCTCCTTGCCCTCGGTGCACTCTGGTACTTCGCCGCCTGGCAAAAGCGAGATAAATTTATGCGCAAGAAGTAGCGAATTTACAAGCTTGCCCTTTGCGTTCATCGGATGAGCCGAAACGCCTTTAAAGACCATCGTGCAGTCAGCCGCATTCCAGTTTTCATATATTAGCTCGCCTATCTCGCAGCAGTCTAAACAGTAACCAAAATCAGCTCCAAGCAAATTTACATCAAGTGCTTTTGCCCCAAGTAAGCCCTGCTCCTCATCAGGCACGAAGCAGATCACGATCTTACCGTGCTTTACATCAGGATTTTGCATAAAGTAGCTAGCCATATTTACGATGCTAGCGATCGCAGCCTTATCATCAGCCCCAAGCAAGCTAGTGCCATCAGTCACGACTATGTCGTCACCAACGTATTTTTTAAGCTCTGGATTGTCGTTAAATTTTAGATAAATTCTCTGCTCTTCATTTAGGCAGATATCGCCACCTGTGTATTTTACTATCTTGGCTTTGGTGTCATTTTTTTGCTCACTACTTGTATCTAAATGCCCAAAAAAGGCGATACTTGGAGCATTTTCGCAGTTTGCAGGAATTTTTGCTATCAAGATAGCATTGTCTTGCAAAATGATATCTTTTATACCTAGCGAGCTAAGCTCTTCTTTTAAAAAACGAGCCAGCTCATACTCGGTTGGATTAGAAGGCATAACGCCTTTTAACCCATTTTCTTTATTTGTTGTGGTGTTAAATTTCGTATAGTTTAAAAATCTCTCTACGATATCCATTTTTTATCCTTTTAGATGACAAAAAATGCAATCGCTACAACAGAGATAAACATACCCAAAAATGTTCTTTTAGCGATTTCAACCGGGCTAACCATAGCAATGCCTGCACAAACAATAGCAGCACCGGCAATCGGAGAAGCCGATCTACCTAAAGCTCCAGCAATAGCTGCTGCCATACCAAGCTTGTCTTGTTCAAAGCCAAGTGCGGCGGCATTTGTTGTGACAGCTTCGTTAAATGCAAATGTAGCAGCATCGCCTGAACCTGTAACTATACCCATGATAAATGGCACAAATGTTCCGCCAAATTTAACGTAACTTTGATCTGTTTTGAGCCATGCAATGACCACATCAACGGCTCCACATGCCTTTAAGCCAGCGACAAAGACACCAGCTGCGATGATGATACCCATAACATCGGCATAAGCGTGGCCCATTCCGTTAAAAAATTCTTTTGTGATCTTTTGCGGATTTGTAAGTGTAGCAAAGATAGCTATGATGGCACCTAGTATCATCGCCTCAGCAACGCCCATCTTTGTCCACGCAAGAAAGCTATAATCTTTTGCTAGGCTTGTTCCGCCAATAACCAAGATAACAAGTGGAACTAGAGGCATAATAGCGTAGATGAAATTTACTTTAAATAGCGACTTCTCTTCGCTAGCAGTACTACTTTCAAGAGTGAAATTTGTATTTTTTTGATAGTCTTTAAGCAGTATCGCAACAACAACTAACGCGATCACTACGATAACAAGAGCAGTAAATGCACTTGGAATTTGCACTTTTATGACATCTTGAACTGTGTAGCCCTCAACCGTCTTTTTAACAAGATCAGCCACATAGACGTTGTGAGCCGATCCTGGGCTTAAAACTCCACCAAATGTCCCTGCAAAAACAGCAGCACCAGCCATAGCTGGGCGGATACCTGAAGCCATTAAAAGCGGTATAAGCGTCGCACCAACAGCGGCGGAGCATCCTGCAGCTGAAGGGATAGCGATATTTATAAAATAAGTTAGCACGGTTGTTGCTGGGATCAATATAAAACCCACATTTTTAAGTGGCTTTGTAAGAAGTGCAACAAGGTGTTTATCGCACATTGTGTATTTCATAACAAATGCAAAACCCATACTCGCACAAATCGCCTTTATAAGCCCTGCTTTAGTCATATAGTCAGTAAAAGCGCTTAGTGCCCCCATCGGTTTTAGTGCGATTATACAAAGCACCAAACCAACACCTATTAGCACCGTTCTTGTCTCTTTTTTTAAGACTAGAAGTGCCACAACAGCTGCGATGCCAAGAATGGCAGCAATTAGTTTAAATGTTTCCATACCTCTCTCCTTGCTTAGATTTTAAATTTAGTTCCAACTTCTATTTTTTCTATCTCTTTTTGATACTCAAATTTTAAAATTTCACTGTGTCCTATAACCTCAGCTTCGCTACCCTCTATGAGCAAAGCCGTACCCTCAGGCAACGCGTAGATAGTATCTTTTGGATTTGCTATTAAAAACTCCTCCAGCCTCTCATCCCTGCTCTCGCCGTTATGACCAGCTAGCTTGCCACTTATAAAGTGCGGATTTATCTGATATGGGAAGATATTTAGACTATCAAATGACTTTGGCATGATAATAGGCATATCATTTGTAGTCATCATCGTCTTGCCAGCGATATTTGCACCAGCTGACCAGCCAAAATATTTTGTGCCGTTTGCCACCGCCTCTTTTATAGGCTCAATCAAATTTAGCTTATAAAGCATATGAAGTAGCATGAAGGTGTTTCCGCCACCAACTGCAATACTTTTTGCATTTTTGATAGCAGAAATTTTATCCTCATAGCGATGGATGGACTTGATATTTTTGCTATTTAAGCACTCTTGCACCTTTTGCTCATACTCGTCATTTGTGCGTCTAACGCCAGCATAAGGGATAAAAAGTATCTCCTCATCCGCGTCACTACCTAAAAATTCCTTAATCCAACCCTCGCAGTGCCTTAGATAGCCAGTATCTTTGTAACTTGAAGCACTAATTAGTAAAGCGTTTTTCATTTTTTTACTCCATTTAGTTTGTAAGCAGATCTTAGATAGACATCAACTCCGGCCACCAAACACTCCTCGTCAAAGTCAAATTTGTAGTTGTGATGGCCTGCTTTTAGGTTTGTTCCTATCATCATATATCCGCTCTTTGCGCCTTTGTCTTGCAAAGCTCTCATAAAGTGAGCAAAGTCTTCACAAGCACCAAAGTCAAGCTCTTTTACGATCTTATCATTATCTATAAATGGACTCTCTTTAGCTGCTTCATAGAAAATTTCTGTTACCTCTTTATCGCTGTCAGCTCCGCTTGTGCCACCAGTCATTACGACTTTACTCTCTACGCCGTAAATTTGGCTAACGCCTTTAACGATATCCATGCATTTTTCATACATAAATTCGTTTAAATTTGTATCCTCGCCTCTTGTTTCGCAAGCTAGATAGCCATTTGGCGCGATGACGTTTCTACCCTCACCCGCTTTTAAAACGCCCACATTTATCCTAGTTACACCCTTTGCATGTCTTGTGATGCCATGCATATTTAAAGCCATTTGTGCTGCGGCTAAAAGAGCATTTGCGCCGTCTTGTGGTGCTCCAGCTGCGTGGGCCGAGCGACCTGTGATATGCACGTCAAATTTAGAAGTTGCAAGTAGCTTGTTTGTTCCACATATGATGCCGCCGTTAGTTTTTGCCTGAAAGCCAATATGTCCGCCAAGTAGATACTCGATCCCCTCAAGCACACCAGCGGCTTCCATAGCCACAGCACCTCTTGTGCCCTCTTCTGCAGTTTGAAATATAAATTTAAATTTGCCATTAAACTCATCTAAATTCTGAGCTATAAGTTTTGCTAGTCCTAAACCGATAGATGCGTGTCCGTCATGTCCGCAAGCGTGCATGATACCAGCTATATCTGCACCAAAGCCCTCTTTACAAGGTCTGTGATCCGCATCCTCGCTCTCCGTCACATCAACGCTATCTATGTCAAATCTAAATGCTGTAAATTTACCAGGCCTTTTTGTATCTATAAAGGCAGTTAGGCCAGTTAGTCCATCTTTCATATAAGGAAGATATTTTGCTTCTTCAGGACTTAGGAGTTTTTTGGCTCTTTCTATTGCTTTTTCGCATTGCTCTTTTGAGCCAAGACCAAGCCTTGCATCGGCTTTAACCACCTTGTCGCCAAGGCTTATTTCATAACCAAGATCACTAAGCCTCTTTGCTAGCACAGCGGTTGTAAAAAATGTAAACCAGCCAGTCTCTGGATGTGAGTGAAAATACCTGCGATCCTTGATCAGCTCATCTTTTAAAGAAAGAGCCAAATTTGCTATCTTATCCATAGATTTCTCCTTATTCATTTGATAGTTTAATTAGTGCATTTGTTAAAATTTGTGTAGCTTTGAAAGCATCATCAAAATTTATAGCTTCTGCTATATTGTGACTGATGCCGCCAACGCAAGGTATAAAAAGCATGCCAACGCTACTTGCAAGTTTTGTTAGATTCATCGCATCGTGTCCAGCTCCGCTTGGCAAAGTAAGCGTTTTTATGCCCAGTTTAGCAGCCTCTTCGCTTAGTAAATTTATAGCATGCTCGCTTAGTTTTACTGGTTCGTCACTGCTTAGTTCTCTTATCTCATAACTAAATTTTAGCTCATCACTTAGCTCTTTTATAAAATTTCTAAGCTCTAAATTTAGCTCTTCTAAGCTTGTCTTATCAATATCTCTTAGATCAACTCCAAGCCTTGCCTCGCCTGGTACAACGTTTAAAACACCTGGCTTTGCATGAGCATAACCAACGGTTGCTACAGCTGTTTTTTTGTTTTTAGCAAATTTATTGGCTGCGATTATGATATGTGAAGCAGCTAGCAGCGCATCACTACGCATATTCATCGGCGTTGCACCGCTGTGATCTGCCTTACCATGAATAATAATTTCAAATCTAATAGGAGCGGCGATACCGCTTACTACACCAACGCTTATGCCACTTCGCTCAAGCACTGGGCCTTGTTCAATGTGAAGTTCTAAATATGAATGAAGTGAGTGTTCTTTTAAAATAGAATCGTTTAAATTTTGTGGGTCAAGTCCAAATTTACTCATCGCTTCAAAGAGCGAAATGCCATCTTCGTCTTTTAATTCATGAAGCCTTTGTAGACCAAGTTTGCCGCTTATTATCTTGCTGCCAATGGTCGCTGTCTTAAACCTACTTGACTCTTCACAGCAAAAATTTATCAGCCAAAGCGGACGCTTTAGTTTAATGCCAGCTTCTTTTATCGAGGTTAGCGCCTCAAGTCCAGCCATAACGCCAAGCGTACCATCATAAAAGCCGCCATTTGGCACACTATCTATGTGAGAGCCCACACAAACTGGCTTCTCGCCTGTCTCACAGCCATCATCATAGATGGCAAAGATGTTGCCAATATTGTCAATTTTAAGTTTAAAGCCATTTTCTTCTATTAAATTTATAAGAAAATTTCTAGCTTCCAAGTCTTCTTTGCTAAATGCAAGTCTTGTTAGCCCTCCACCTTTTAATGCTCCAAATCTGCTTATAGCATTAAAATTCGCCTCAAATCTTTTAAAATTTATCATAATAAATCCTTAAAAATAAAACTAATCTTAAAAACATTTATTACTTTGAACATTTTACATTTAGTTTTATGATTTAAAGCTGAATAAGTGTTAAATTTTGAAATCTAATTTTTTTGTAGTTTGTTGTGTAAGCCTTTAATGATCTCTGAAATTTTTTGCATTATTTCGATTTTATTTGGTTTTTGTGATTTTCTAGTATCTTCGCGAAACTTCTCATAGTATTTTAGCTTTAGCTTTAAAATGGCCTCTTTAAGGCTATCTTCACTAGAAGCTACATTTGAGCTTTCATCAACATAAATTTCTCTAACAAGCACCGCGTTATCTTCAATATTTGGCAATAAAACAGCCTGAAAATAATCTTTATGATGCAAGAAGAATTTCTCCTCAAGCTCGTTTAAAACGATAGTTTCGTAATTTTTATTTGCAAGCATGCTCTTTAAAACGCTAAATTCCAAAATATCAGTTTTATCTTTTTTTTGAGCCATTTGTTTATTTATTGCAGCATTTGTAAAATTTTGATCTTGTCTATTTATATATCTTTGCTCATGAAGACTAAAAGTATTTAGCTCTATTTTGAGTAAATTTGATACCAGTAATTCGTAGCTTTTTGCGATTATTGGCTTTAGAGAATTTGTAAATTCCACTATCTCTTCTAAACATTTTTGCTTTTGCACTGGGCGTGTAATATCATATTTTTTTACAATTTGCTCAATATAAAACTCGCCAAGCTCAGTCCCTGAGCCAAACATCTCTTTTAGCTCGTCGCTTCTACCTGCAAATACCATATCCGCAGGGTCTGCACCATCTTTTATAATTACAACGCTTCCATCTATTTCGTTTTGCACTAAAAGACGAGATGATTTTATAGCGGCATTTATACCAGCCGAGTCACCATCAAAACAAAGTACTATGCTTATCTCTCCTCTTTTTAAAAGTGGCAAGTGATTAGTCGTAAGCGCAGTCCCAAGCACGGCAACGGCGTTTGTAAAGCCAGCAAAGTGCAGCATGATAACGTCCAGATATCCCTCTGTGATGATAATCTGCTTCTTTTCAAAAATACTTTGCCTAGCTAAGTGATAGCCGTAAAGCAGCTTTGACTTGTCAAAAACTATGCTTTGTGGAGAATTTACATATTTTGCAGGATGATCCAAGATCGTTCTGCCACCAAAGCCAACTAGCTTTGCCGTGTGCGCATATATTGGAAATGTGATACGCTCGATAAAACTAGCATAAATTCCCTTCTCGTTTTGCTTTACGATTCCAACTTCAAGCGCCTCTTTTGGCTCGATATTTTCATTTTGTAAAAGCCTAATGGTGCTAGCGCTCTCCCCTGCCCAGCCAAGCTCAAATTTCTCGATCATCGCATCATTTATGCCACGAGAATAGATATATCTCACAGCGGCTTCATGCTTGAAAAATTCGCTCCTATAAAAAGCATTTGCCTTTTCTAAAATATGCTTATTTTCTTTTTGTGTTGGGGCTTTATCGCTTGTGTATTCGAGGCTAAAATTTACAAGGCTAGCTATTCTTTCGATAGCTTCTGGATAGGTTAACTTCTCATAATCCATTACAAATTTGATCGCATCTCCACCGGCCTTGCAAGCAAAACAGTGAAAAATTTGCCTACTTTGACTTATGCTCATGCTAGGATTTCTATCATCGTGAAATGGGCAGACGCATTTGTAGTTTGCACCCATTTTTTTGACTGGCAAATAGTGCTCTATAATGTCAACGATATCGATTTGATTTTTGAGTTTTTCTATGGATTTTGGATCTATCATAAGCAAAATTATACAACCGCTTTGTTATAATTAAAGTAAAATTTTATTACAAAGTATGAGCGTGGATATTTTTTTCATTGGGCACAGAGATCCGATATTTAGCCTTATTATTTTATTTAGCATTATTTTGATGATAGCTGCATTAAGCTATGCTTGGGGTATCTTTTCGAGCAAAGATGAGAAAAAACGCATTGAAAAATTTATAAGAAAATTTGATAGCAAAGATGGCATAAGTAGCGAGCATAAACAGATGCTACAAAGCCCAGAGATAGACGCTCAAAGCCTTTGCATGCTAGGGCAAACTTTTGCCAAAAATGGTGATTTTGAAAAATCAATTAGTGTTTATCTCATAGCACTTGGCAAAGTTAGAGATAAAAATGAAAAAGAATTTATCCTAAACGAGCTTGGAGAGGTCTATTTTAAGGCTGGATTTTTAAAAAAAGCTAGCGAAGTCTTTGAAAAAGTGCTTGAACTAAGCCCAAGAAATGTGCTTGCACTTCGCTTTTTAACGATGATAGATGAAAAACTTAAAAACTACAAAGAAGCTCTTTATGCGTTAAATTCTCTTGAAGAACTTGGTGTAAATGTAAAAGATCAAAAGGCCTATATAAAGGCGATCAGCACGCTTGATGATAGAAATTTAAGCTTTAGCGAAAAGGTAGAAATTCTCTCTCGTCTTAGCCAAAATTTTGAGCTTTTAAGACGTATGATCTTAGCACTTTTCATGAGGCACAATGAAAATTTAGAAAATTTAAAAGATTTTGCTCGTTTTGAAGACGTGATCGATCTGCTTTATAATCTAAAAACGCCTATAAATTTAAGCGACCCAAAATATAAATCGCTCTTTTATGCAAAGGGCGATATAGATGAGCCATGTGAAATTTATGGTTTTGAGCTAAACGTCATCAAAAAACTAAAAGACGCTAAATTTGACGCAGCAGGATTAAGCTTTAACTACGTTTGCAAAAGCTGCAAAAACTCATTTCCTATGCATTTTTACCGATGTCCGGTCTGTCACGAGCTAGGAAGTGTCAAAATTTTATCCCACATCACAGAAAAATCAAGTGAAGATAGTAACACTTTTTAGCGACGGCTCGTGCCTTGGAAACCCTGGAGCTGGCGGCTGGGCTTACATCTTAAGATTTAACGAAGCGCAGAAAAAAGCAAGCGGCGGAGAGGCATATACGACAAATAACCAAATGGAGCTAAAAGCTGCGATAATGGGGCTAAAAGCGCTAAAAGAGCCCTGCGAGGTAAGGCTTTTTACCGATAGCTCATACGTAGTAAATAGCATAAATGAGTGGCTTTCTAACTGGCAAAAGAGAAATTTTAAAAATGTAAAAAATGTCGAGCTTTGGCAGGAGTATTTAGAAATTTCAAAGCCTCACAAAGTCATGGCAAGCTGGGTTAAAGGGCACGCTGGACACCCTGAAAACGAGGAATGCGACCAGATGGCAAGAGATGAGGCATTAAAAATAAAAGATGAGAATGAAAGATGAAAATTTTAGAAGAATTTGAAGAAAGTCTTAGATATAAATTTAAAAAAACTAAACTTTTAGAAGAGGCGCTAACGCACAAGAGCACCAAGCAAGCGCTAAATAACGAAAGGCTCGAGTTTTTGGGCGATGCGGTGATGGATCTGCTCGTGGCTGAGTATCTTTTTAAAAAATTTAGCAAGATCGCAGAGGGCGACATGAGTAAGCTAAGAGCTGCACTTGTCAATGAAAAAAGCTTTGCAAATATGGCAAGGCATCTAAAAATGGGTAAATTTTTAAGGCTAAGCACGGCTGAAGAGAATAATGGCGGGCGCGAGAAAGATAGCATTTTAAGCGACGCATTTGAGGCTGTGATGGGTGCTATCTACCTTGAGGCTGGACTTGATAAAGTGCGAGAAATTTCGATCGCCCTGCTTGAACTTTGCTATCCACAGATCGACTTTGCACACCTTGAAAAGGACTACAAAACCGCTCTTCAAGAGGTCACTCAGGCCAGTCTTGGTGTCATACCAACATACGAACTCATCGGCACGTCAGGTCCTGATCACAAGAAAGAATTTGAGATAGCCTTGCTACTAAATGGAAAAGAAATTTCACGCGCCGTTGGCAACTCTAAAAAGCAAGCCCAACAGCTTGCAGCAAAAATCGCACTAGAAAAAATCAAAAAATAGGAAAAATTTTGAATACATTTGGCAAAAAACTAACCTTAACAACCTTTGGCGAGAGCATGGAGTGGCGATCGGTGGCGTGATAGACGGACTTCCAGCTGGGCTAAAGATCGATACAGATTTTATCCAAAGTGAGCTTGACAAGCGTCGCCCAGGACAAAGCAATTTCACAACCGCAAGAGACGAGGCTGACAAGATAGAAATTTTTAGTGGTCTTTTTGATGGTATAAGCACTGGGGCGCCGATAGGCTTTGCCATTTTTAATAACAATCAAAAGTCAAATGACTATGACAATTTACGTGAAATTTTCCGTCCAGGCCATGCGGATTTTACTTATTTCAAAAAATATGGCTTTAGAGATCATAGAGGCGGCGGACGCTCAAGCGCAAGAGAAACGGCCGTTAGAGTAGCTGGTGGGGCTTTTGCGCAGCTACTTTTAAATGAGTTTAATATAGAAATTTTAAGTGGAGTGCTTGGTATAGGCAAAGTTTTTAGCGACAAAATAGACTTTAACTTTGCTAAAAATTCTCAAATTTATGCTCTTGGCAATGAAGAAGCGATGAAAGAAGTGATAAATAAAGCTAGAAGCGAGCACGATAGCGTGGGAGCTGTGGTTTTAAGCGTGGCTAAAGGCGTACCAGCTGGTCTTGGCGAGCCACTTTATGATAAGCTAGATAGCGCTTTAGCAGCGGCTTTGATGGGAATAAACGGCGTAAAAGCCGTAGAGATCGGTGCTGGCGTGAATGTAAGCTCTATGCTTGGCTCAGCGAACAACGACGAGATGGACGAACTTGGCTTTTTGAGCAATAACGCTGGTGGCATACTTGGGGGCATAAGCAGTGGCGCCGAGATCGTGCTAAAGAGCCATTTTAAGCCTACACCTTCGATATTTAAAGAGCAAAAGACGCTAAATTTAGCTGGCGAAGTGGTAGACTTTGAGCTAAGGGGTAGACATGATCCTTGTATAGGCATACGAGGAAGCGTCGTTACAACCGCGATGATAAGGCTAGTTATCGCCGATATGTTACTACTAAATGCTAGCACAAAGCTTGAAAATTTAAAGAAAATTTACGGCTAAATCTATAAAACGAGTAAAATTTAGTGGCCTAAAAGCCACTAAATTTTAGAATCTATAAGCAAACTGAAGTTTTGCGCTGCTTTGATCTTTTTTACCAAAAGATTGTGCTATGCCAAAATTTATGAGTGTCACATAAGTTGGCGTATATCTTAGACCGACCTCAACCTCTGAACTTGTACCTTTTTGAGTTAGGCTGATCTCCTCGTCTTCTTGGATCACCGCTATTTTTGACTTGGTGTTAAATTTATACTCAGCGCTAATTTTTCCATAATGATTAAATTTACCAGCATCATAGGCTATTTTTGAGTAAATTTTAGCTCTACTTGATGTAACGCTGCTAAATTTTAATGTACTTTGTCCGATATATGCCTCATCGCTACCGACATAAGAGAGCACGTAGTTTAGCCCGCTATCAAGTATAAAACTATCAAATTTTATCTTTTTACCGACGCCAAAGCTAGCATTGTAGTATGGCATCGAGATTTTATAATCTACATCTTTCGCATCAACCTTAGTCTGGCTCCTGCCAGCTTTTGCCATGAGATCCATATAAAAATCACGTGGTAAATTTAGCCTTGAAAAAATACCAAGTCCATAGTTTCTAACTCTGCTATCTATTTTGGCATCTTCGTTGCTGTTATCAAATTTAGCGTACGAGTTCTCTATAAAAGCTCCATAAATGTTCTCTTTTGCACTAAATGCTACACCGGCTGATAAGCCAACGCCTTTTAGATCAATGCCGCTCTCATAATAGTCTGCCTTAAATCCATTTACATTTGCAAAACTGATCACATTTCTTTCATCGCTTTCGTATGCTGGCTGATACGCGTCGCTTCTATAGCCAAAGTCATCGGCAAACGCATATTTAGCAAGATGAGATGTACCAAATAAATTTGCAACTTCTAGTGCATTTAGATCAAGCTCAATAGCTCCCATTGAGTCGCTCATAAAGTCATTCATTTTAAAAGTCACATCACTTCTATCTGTTAAACCAATATAAACACCTGATTGTCTACTTTTTTCGATAGTAGAACCAATTATATTAACTTCGTTGTGCGTTGCATTTGCTCTGGCTCCACTAGTAAAATTTATCCATTTTGCTTATTTTGTTTCTAAAAAATTTTTTATTAGAAATTTTAGCTTTAAGATCGATTTTTCAAAAACGAACTTTTACTAATTTTCATCTATAATCACTCCATGAAAAACGAAGCACAAAAATTTTATGCCGTCATTGATCTAAAGTCATTTTACGCCTCAGTTGAGTGTGTGGAGCGAGGGCTCGATCCGTTTAAAGCCGATCTAGTCGTGGCTGACGATAGTCGCGGCAACGGAAGTGTTTGCCTAGCCGTTAGCCCAGCTCTTAGAGCCAAAGGCGTGAAAAATAGATGCAGGCTTTTTGAAATACCAAAGGCTATAAAATTTATCATTGCACCGCCTAGAATGCAGTTTTATATCGACTATGCGGCTAAAATTTATGAGATATATCTAAAATATGTCTCAAAAGATGATATCTATGTCTATTCTATTGATGAGGCCTTTATCGATCTTACTTCTTATGTTAAATTTTATAATACCGATGCAAAATCCATAGCCAAAAAGATAATGGATGAAATTTTAAAAACTACTGGCGTGACGGCCACCTGTGGCATGGGCACAAATTTATACCTCGCAAAAATCGCCCTTGATATCCTGGCTAAGCATAGTGATGATGGGATTGCATTTTTAGACGAGCAACTTTATAAAGAACGTCTTTGGACGCATCAATCGCTAGATGACTTTTGGCGTATCGGTAAGCAAACTAGGCTAAAGCTGGAAAAACATGGAATTTTTTGTATGAAAGATATAGCAAATGCTCCGCGAAGCTTGCTTGAGAAATTTTTTGGAGTTGATGCCTATATAACGATAGATCACGCAAATGGCATAGAGCCAACGACAATAGCTGACATAAAAGCATATAAACCAAGCACAAAATCCTACTTTAGCTCTGAAATTTTACCAAGAGACTACGAGCGTTGCGAGGCGGTAGTCGTACTAAAAGAGATGGCTGATAGACTAGTGCTTAGGATGATCAACAAAGAAGTAATGGCAAGTGGAATAACAATAAATATAAAATTTGCCGACAAACTCGAGCCACACCAGCGTGCAAGCGTTCGGTTTAAGACACCAACAAATGTCTCAAGCGTGCTGATGAGCGCGGCTGAGGAGCTACTTTTAAACAAGATAAAAAATGTTGGGCTGATTAGGCAAATTAGCATCAGTGCAAACGACGTAGTAAAAGAGAGTCTAGCTCACTCTAGTCTTTTTGAGGATGATACTAAAGAAAAGGCGGTTTTAAAATCCCTAAATCTCATAAAAGAAAAATTTGGTAAAAACTCGGTTTTAAGAGCTATCGATCTACTACCAGAAGCGACTGGGCAAGATAGAAACAAAAAGATCGGAGGGCACAAGAGCGGTGAGTAAAGATAGGGCGAAAATTTTTAGCTCGTTTAATCCTCTCTCAACATTAGAACGAGCCTTGCGACAAAAAGAGCGAGAAAAATGCGAAAAACTAGAGCTTGATGAGAGCAAGATCGATGAAATTTTAAAAACGGTAAGCGAGCTAAAGATAGCTGATGAGGTGCGTGTGAGCTACCACGACGGCTTTACTTACGTAAAAACTAGCGGACTAGTTTCAGATGTAAATTTCAAAGATAAAATCCTCATGATCGTAAAAACTAAGATCAAATTTGAAGATATAAATGAGGTGGAGATAGTTAGAAGACATTAATTTTTTTTAAGATTTAGCCCCCAAACGAGGGCTAAATTTATATAAATTCTACAAAGATTGCAAAATTTTTGGTTTAGAAAAGGCAGTTATTGGTTTGATCTCGCCTTTATATTTTTCAAGATCAGCTAGTATCGTGTGTCCGCAGTTGCTTTGAGCGATGCTAGATGTGCCTTTGTCGCGAGTTAGGACATTGACGCAGCCATGCTTGCAAAGGCTCTTCTCGCCTAGCACTTCAGGATCGTACCACGCACCCTCGCATATGGCGATGACGTGCTCTGGGATGATGTCAGTGACAAGCGCACCGACTAAAATTTCGCCCCTGTCGTTAAATACTCTCACCACGTCGCCAGTTGCTATGCCTTTTGCTTTGGCATCATTTACGTTTATTAGCATTGGCTCGCGCGCGCATACTTCAGCGTAGTTTCTGATTATTGAGTTATTTAGCTGTGAGTGGAGGCGGTATCTTGAGTGCGGGGTTGTGACGCTAAATGGATACTTTTTGGCTTTTTCGCTGCCAAGCCACTCAAACGGCTCGATCCAAGCAACGTGCGGCGCAAAGTCTTTGTAGCCAAATTTGGCGATAGTTGGAGAGTAGAGCTCTATCTTGCCAGATGGCGTGCCTAGGCGGTTTTTGTGAAGATTTTCTCTAAAAGCACTAAGCCTTGTGTAGTATCTGCTTGCTTCGTCATCTTGCTCAAATCTAACATATCCCTCTTTCCAAAACTCATCAAAGCTTGGCATCTTGACATTTATGCCTTTAGCTTGCTCTACGGCGTCTGCGTAAAATTCTTTCGCCCAGCCAAGCTCATCTTTGCCCTCAGTAAAGACCTCTTCTCTGCCCCAGCGTTTGCAGATTTGTGAGCAGATCCAGTAGTCACTCCTACTCTCGCCCATAGGCTCTACGACAGGCTTGTAAGCCACGATGTACTCGTTTGTAGGCACGCTTTGGTTGATGTCATTTCTCTCGACTTCAAGGGCTACTGGCAAGACGATGTCGCTTAGTTTTGCTGTGCTTGTCCAAAATGGCTCAGCTGTTATTACGGTGTCAAATTTACGCCACGCTTTTACGGCGTTATTTACGTCTTGATGCCTTGTAAACATCGATCCAGACGCCATGTAAGCCACTCTCATGTGTGGGAGTTTGATTTTTGAGCCGTCATAGTCTATCTCTTTGCCAGGGTTTTGCAAAGCCTCGATCGATCTTGAAGATGGGATGGTGACGTTTTTAAATTTCTTCCAAGGAGCGCCATCTACATTGTCGTATTTCTCGCTTATGCTAGTGCTGATGCCTTTTAGTGACGGAGCGATCTTGTCTGTAGCGCCATTTGAGTGGTAGAGGTTAAACTCAAAGCCAAGTCCCTCTTTGCCGATCTGACCTAACATCGCGCTAAGTGTTACGATACCCCAAAAGCTCATCTCGCCGTGATCTTGTCTTTGAAGTGATCTGCCTGCGATGATGACGCTTGGCTCTTTTGCAAGTGCTGTTGCAAATTTAGCGATATCCTCAGCTTTTACGCCACAAATTTTACTCGCCCAGTTGATATCTTTTACCACCTTGTCGGTTGTGCCAAGTAGATAGTCTTTAAATTTATTAAAGCCAACTGTGTATTTTTTGATAAATTCCTCGTCATAAAGCTTGTTTTCATATAGATAGTGGCACATGCCAAGCATCATTGCTACGTCAGTGTTTGGACGAACGATGATAGTTTCAGAGTCAAGGTATCTTGTGGTGTCATTTTTAAAGACGCAAACACTATAGGTTTTAATGCCAGCATCTTTTATCTTTTTAATACCAAGATAACCATCGTGTGTTGGTGGCTGCCATGAAATTTGACCAGTTACAAGTGGATCAGTACCCCAAAATACAATGTTCTTAGCATTTTTAACCATAGCTTCCCATTTTGTAGGAGCGTCATAAACCGCACTATTTCCAAGGACGTGAGGCATGATGACAAGGCCAGCACCTGTTGAGTAGTCACCGCTCTCTTCTACATATCCGCCCAAAACCTTTAACATCCTGTGACCAACAGTCCTACCCCAGCTGATCTTACCACTGCCACCCCACCAGTAGCACTCGCCGTAAATGCTTTCAGGACCATATTTGTCAAAATTTTCTTTTAGAGCTTTTGCAGCAAGGTCAAGCGCTGTATCCCAACTAACACGTACAAATTCTTCTTTGCCACGAAGCTCGCTTTTTGCCGCGCCTTTTGCCTTTAAGTAGCTTTTTCTTACGTACGGATAGAGTACGCGACTTTCATTTTGGATGAGATCTGGCAAGCTGTTATTCATTGTATTTGGGAATTTATCACCATCAAATGGATCAACAGAGACGATTTGATTTGAGTTGGTATTTGCCCAAAATAGACCAAATCTATTTGCTCCAAAAGTTTTCTTTTGGTCAAAAATGGTTTTTGTCACACCTTCAATCCTGTTCGCCTGTGCCGCAGTGGCGGCAAGTGCAGAAAATTTTATAAAATCTCGTCTTTTCATATTTTCTCCCTTATGAAAAATTTATTTTACTTTTTTGGCATTGTGTTGTAAGTATTTAAGCACTAAATTTAGGTCAGTTTCGTCTAGTGCTACAAATTTTGCATCGACCATTCCAGCTAAATTTGCTGGCCACTGAGCCGCTGTAAAGCTATTTGGCTCATGAAGTCTATGACATGCAGAACACGTCTCTTCGTAAATTTGTTGTGCTTTTACGTAAAGCTTTTTTGTATCGCCACCAAGTGCGTCATTTGGTACTTCGTAAATGCCCTCTGCTTGGTACCATATTTCGCCATACTCATCTTCAATATCTTTTACTTTTTTAAAATTTGTCCCACTTTCATCATTAAAAGCGATAAAAACTTCCGGATCTTCTATACTTCTTTGAAGCTGGGCTAAATAGTTCGTTGAAACCACACCATTAACCTTTATCTTGCTCGTCTTTTCACCTTTTTCTATAACATCAACTGGCGTTAAAACTTCGATCTTTCCGATATTTTTGCCATCTAACGTTACATTGGCATCTTTTGCGACGACATCGGCACCAAAGGCAAGACTACAAGCTAGCATAGGGGCTAAAAATAGCATTTTCATGTTGCAATCCTTAAAAATAAAATTTAAAAAAATTTTATAACCTAATGACTTAAAAATACATTGTTATATTTAGCTTTATTTAAGAAAGTTAATATTTGCTTTTATTAAAAATAAGATTTAGCAGAAAATTTATCAATGAGTTTTATTTATTGTCTTAATGATCAAAAGTATAAGTAAATTTTATAGTTTGCAAACTCTGCAAAAATTTTACTTTTGAGTCTAGTGAAGTAAAAATTTAACCTTACTTCACTAGCTACTATAAAAAAGTATGGCAAAGCTTTTATAAACTTAAAAACATAAATTAGTAAACTTCTTGCAGAATTCAAAAATATGC
Organism: Campylobacter concisus; assembly: GCA_002092835.1. Taxonomy (NCBI): domain Bacteria; kingdom Pseudomonadati; phylum Campylobacterota; class Epsilonproteobacteria; order Campylobacterales; family Campylobacteraceae; genus Campylobacter; species Campylobacter concisus. The sequence continues at coordinate 85,522 of LVWL01000001.1, forward strand.
TAAAAGTTACTACTCTACATTGCTAGCCATGTTAAAATTTTCTAGAGTTTTATCGTTTTAAAATTTTTTATCAAAACGCCTTATTATCAATCTAACAGCTTTGCTTATCGCCTAGCTCGCACGCCTTTTTTCGCATTTGCTTTGCCTTTTTCGAGTCTTTTTTTACTTGCTCGTATCTATTTTCGTTGAAATTTCCCTCATACAGCCACGCCGCCCTCTCGCAGCCGCCTACGTAGCCTAGCTTACACGAGCGCTCGTAATACTCCATCATCTCGCCTATATCGCCTCCCGTTCGCTCTATCATCCAGCCCACGTTGTAGCATCCGGGAGCGTATTTTTTGTTGCATAGGGTATTGTTTATCGCAAACGACTGCGCCTCGTCGCCCAACTCTTCTTGCATGAAATTGGCTAGCGCCAAGCAACCCGGCAAATACTCGTAAAGGACGCAGCTAGCCTTGTAATACGCGCTAATCTTGGTCTCGCGCTCGCTCTTATCCGCGGCCTTTACTAGATTATTTTTATAAAGTTCGCCAAGATAAAAGCAGCCCTCGCCGTCTCCTTTGGCGCAGGCTAGACTAAATAGCCCCTCCGCCGCGCCGTAGTCTTGCTTTAAGTTAGCAGCTACCATGCCCGCTTGCACGCACTCTTTGGTAGCGTTTAGGTCGGGATTTTTGCATTTTTTGACCTTTTCTAGCGTATCTGCGGCTAGCAATGGCGAAAGGTCCGGCTCGCTAGCGAATAAATTTAACGTCGCAAGTAGCGCAAATAATAAATTTTTCATTTTTATCCTTTAAATTTACCTAACCCCCTCGCTTTGGCGATGCAAGCGGCGACGGCCTGCATCAAAGCGCCGCGAAATCCGCCGTTTTCAAGCGCGGCAAGTCCCTCGATCGTGGTTCCCGCCGGCGAGCAGACCTCGTCTTTTAGCGCGGCCGGGTGCTTGCCGCTTTGGATCAGACGCGCCGTTCCTTCCACGGCCGCACAGACAGTATCGTAGCAAAGCTGCCTAGCAGTCCGCCCCGCACGCCGGCATCAGCCGCAGCCTCGATAAAGGCGCACGCATACGCGGGCAGGCTTCCCGCGATGCCTGTAAATGCGGCAAACTCGGCCTCGTCTATCTCGTAAATTTTACCGATTTTTGCGATTATCTCGCGCACGGTCTCTTTCTTGGGCTCGCTAAATCCCGCGTCAAAGCAAAGAGCCGTAGCCGACGCGCCGATGCAAGCGGCGATATTTGGCATCGCGCGAGCGATATAAACGCCCTCGCCTACGATTTGCCTAGCGCGCTTTATGTCAAAACTCGGCGCCAAAAGAAGCAAAATTTTGCCCGCAAGCTCGGGCGCGATCAGGCGCAAGATAGCCTCGTAGCTAGCGGATTTAGTAGCCAGCACGACCGCGTCCGCTTCGCGCGCTAGATCCGCTTCGCTCGCTGCTATTTTTACGCTAAATCTTTGCCGCAAAGCCTCGTTTTTACTTCTGGCATAGGCTAGGATTTCAAATTTTGCCTCTTTTTCGCATTCGCGTTGACTCGCGTTTTTATCCGTTTGCGCTAAATTTTCCGTCCCGCGAGCCTCGCTACCGCCGCTGGATTTTCGCTCGTCCTCGGCCGAGCTTCGCCCCGCGTCTGCTTCGTCAGATTGCGCGTGCCAAAGCGCCTCTATCATCGCGCCGCCCATATTTCCGCCGCCGATAAAGCCTATTTTTACGTTTTTCATTTCGCCGTCTTTTTTAGAGTGCCGATTTTGACCGCTTTGCCCGCGATCGCCGTATTTACCGCCGCGCTATCCGCCCAGATAGCCCCCGTAACCTGCCCAGGCGTCAAGGTATAAACGCTGCCCGTCTGCGCCTCGTCGCTAGCCTTAAACTCGTTGCCCACGACTAGCTCATAGACGTCCTCGTGTCGTTTTCAAATTTTATCGCCGCTTTTAGCGTCGGCGCTTCGCCCTGTTTCGCCGCGCCCGCGTACTGCTCGAGCATATTTTTACTAAGCTTGCCGTAGACGTCGCCGTCTTGGCCTAGATATATCCGCACGGCGCGCTTATCCGAGTTTTTGCCGCCTTTTTCACCCTTGCCGGCGCTAACGCTCATCTCATATGCGGTTTCTCCCGTCGGGAAGTCCTTAAATTTAGCGTCCGGGACGAAAACCCGCACGTTGTCCGTTACCGTTTTCGTAACGTGCGTCTGCGGCGTTATGCCCGTTAGCACGATCGTGGATTTCACGTCTGAGCCTTTGTCCGAAACAAGCGCGGAGATCGGCACGCGCGTAAGCAGCGTCGTCTCGTAGCAACCGCTAAAAATAAACGCTGCGGCGAGAGCGAAGATAAATTTTAGCTTTTTCATCGGTTTCTTTTAAATTTTCGCCGATTCTAGCATAAACTAAACATTTTTGTATTGATTACATTAAAAGCAAAAATAGAAAAGTAAGTATGGTGTTTTAAAGCATAAATAGTTTTAAGATTGATAAATTTTAATCGTCTTAAGCAAAGCCAACTTAAATAAATAATGCAAAAAAGATATGAGAAATTTATATAAATTTATTTGCTGTTTTTAGAGTTTAATTATTAGCCCCTTTACAAAGGGGCTAGATGATAAATTTTGATTAGAGTTTTGCTTTTCTTTTGCGTTCTGTTGGATCTAAATAGCGCTTGCGAACGCGGATATTTATAGGCGTAACCTCGACCAACTCGTCATCTTCTATCCACTCTAGCGCGCGCTCAAGGCTTAGCTTTCTAGGTGGGACAAGCTTGATCGCATCGTCACTACCGCTAGCACGCACGTTTGTTAGGTTTTTACCCTTGATAGGATTTACATCAAGGTCGTTTGGACGGCTGTGCTCGCCGATGATCATGCCCACATAGACTTTTGCTTGCGGATCAAGGAAAAGCACACCACGATCTTGCAAGTTAAATAGCGAATAAGCAAGCGTTACGCCGTTTTCCATCGAAACTAGAGCACCATTTGTTCTATGCTCGACGGTACCGCTAAGTGGTCTAAACTCCAAAAAGCTGTGGTTCATAACGCCCTCGCCTTTTGTATCAGTCAAAAACTGGCTTCTAAAGCCGATAAGCCCACGCGCTGGGATCTCAAACTCGATCCTTGTTTGGCCATCGCCTGTTGGGTTCATAGAGACCATTTCCGCTTTTCTTTTGCCAAGTTTTTCTATGACTGTGCCTGTCGTATCATCAGGTGCGTCGATCACTAAAAGCTCGTATGGCTCGCATTTTACGCCGTTTATCTCTTTTACGATGACCTCAGGTCTGCCAAGTAAAAACTCATACCCTTCGCGGCGCATATTTTCAGCCAAAATAGTAATCTGAAGCTCGCCACGGCCACTTACTTTAAATTTGCCCTCGCCGATATTTTCATACTTCATCGCGATATTTGTCTTCATCTCGTTTGCAAGGCGCTCATCGATCTTGTTTGATGTGACGTGTTTGCCCTCAGTACCTGCCAATGGGCCGTCATTTACAGAAAATACAACGCTAAGTGTCGGCTCTTCGATGTGAAGAGGATCTAGTGGATGAGGATTGTTTGGATCAACGACGCTATCGCCAACGTCAAGCGCATCAAAGCCAGCGATCGCTACGATGTCGCCAGTACCAGCTTCGTTAATATCGGTTCTTTCAAGACCCATAAAACCAATTAACTTTGAAATTCTACCAGTTGTCTTTGTGCCATCAGCCTTTGCAAGCATGACATTTTGGTTTTTTGATATCTTGCCGTTAAAAATTCTCGCAATGCCGATCTTACCGACGTAGTTATCATAATCAAGAGTAAACACTTGAAGCTGGAGTGGGTTTTCATCACTACCGCTTGGAGCTGGTACGTGAGCCAAGATAGTCTCAAAAAGTGGCTGCATATCTTTGTTTTCATCGCTTAGTTTTAGCTTTGCATAGCCATTTTTAGCAGCTGCATAAACTACTGGGAATTCTAACTGCTCGTCATTTGCATCAAGTGCTACAAAAAGGTCAAAAATTTCATTTATAACGCGGTCTGGATCGCCTGCTGGCTTATCTATCTTATTTACGACAACGATTGGGCGAAGTCCTAGTGAGAGCGCCTTTTTAACGACGAATTTAGTTTGTGGCATAACGCCTTCTTGCGCATCGACAAGTAGTAAAACGCCATCAACCATCTTTAACACGCGCTCAACCTCACCACCAAAGTCGGCGTGGCCTGGGGTGTCAATGATGTTGATCTTTGTATCTTTGTAGCGAATAGCAGTATTTTTAGAAAGAATCGTGATGCCACGCTCCCTTTCGATGTCGTTACTATCCATTACACGCTCGCCAAGGTTTTGATGCTCATTAAATGTTCCTGACTGTTTCAAAAGCTCATCAACCATTGTTGTTTTACCGTGGTCGACGTGTGCGATAACGGCTATATTTCGTATCTTTTCCAAAGTTTTCTCCGTTTATTAGTTTGCTATTTTCGCTTCATTAGTTTTAAAATAGGGGCAGATTATAGCCAAATTTTTATAAATTTTAAGCTGATATCAAGAAATTAATTTTTGGAATAGATTTTGCATGCTTGACATTAAGTTTAAAAATTTGAAAGGTTTAAATGCAAGCTTATACAGCGAAAAACAACGTAGATTTGCTGGCTCCTGCTGGGAATAAAAAACCGTCTGCTTCTAAGAAATCTCAAAACAACGGCGAATTTTTGTCTATGGTTTTAGATGCAGCTGCGAGCAAGGCAAATAGCGGCCAAAAAATCACTGAAAAAGATGTCAAAGAGATAGTAAAAACGGTTATCACTCAAAAAGAGACACTGCAAAAAGCTCAAAGCGAAAGTGCGGCAAAAATTTCAACTGCACTTGAAGAAAATTTGGACGAAAACACAAAAAATGAGCTCTATGAAAATGCAAATTTCATGCAGCTTTTGCAAGTTTTAGAAATTCTAAACGGTAATGAAAAAGTAAGTAAATTTCCAAATTTCAGCGACAAAATAGCAAATTTCTTAAGTGTGCCTGAAAACGTCGAAGAGCTTAGCAACGTTAAAAGCGTTAGCGATCTTATCGACCTTGCTAAGAAATTTGATCTTGGCCTTGAAAATATAGAAATTTCAAACGAAGATGTGCCAAAACTAAATGAGATGTTTAAAAATTTAGGCAAGAAAGAATTTTTCACACCGATAAAGACCGAAGACAAGCCTTTTTATCTAAAAGAGCTAAAAAATGAGGTCGAGCAAACCATCATCAAAAATGAACCAAAAGAGGTAGTAAAGCTTGATACCTTGCTAAAAGAGGTAGTGGCAAATCCAACTAGCGAAGCTAAAAATTTAGTAAAAGAAGAGCCTAAAAAGCTAGATAGTGAAGTAAAGCTTGATGATGAGATAGTGGATGTTGAGCCAGAGGAGCAACCAAAAGTAAAGGTAAATTTACACGAGCAAAAGGCACAAAAAGCCCCAACTTTAGAGTCGCTACTCTTTCCAAAAAGAGAGCAGATGAGCGAGCCTGAGCCAAGCGAGGAGACATTTAGTAACGATAATAAATCAGAACTAAATCAAATGGTAAAAGATATCGCTAGTAGTGCTAAACACCAGCTTCAAACAAAGGCTGAGATAAAAGAGACGCTTAGCAACTTCTCTTCTACATTAAAAGAGCAGGTGCAAAACTACAAAGCGCCGATCACTCGCTTTAACATCACGCTTAACCCGCTAAATTTAGGCGAGGTCGAGATCACGATGGTAAATCGCGGCAATAACTTACATGTAAATTTTAACTCAACCACGGCTACGATGAATCTCTTTTTGCAAAATCAAGCCGAGTTTAAAAATAGCCTTGTAAATATGGGATTTACCGAGCTTGAGATGAATTTCTCAGATCAAAATCAAAGACAAGATAAAAAAGAACAAGCAAAGAATAAATACAGCTCAAATCAAAGCGATGAGAGCGAAAACACTCAAGCAGAACAAAGCTTGCTTGAGCTAGTAATACCAAGATATATTTAGGAGAGATCATGGCTTCAGTTTCAGATATAACTACACAAACAACACAACAAAAAAACGCCGAGAAAAAGGCAAAAGCAAAGCAAGATGCGGCAGCTGGCACAGGAACTAACCCAAATGCACAGCTAGATAAAGATGCATTTATGAAGCTACTTTTAACAGAGCTTCAGTATCAAGACCCAACAAGTCCTATGGATACTGAAAAGATGCTTACGCAAACTAGTCAGCTAGCTTCACTAGAGATGCAACAAAATACAAACTCAGCTATGAAAGAGCTTGTAAATCAGTTAAAATCAAATGCAAATGCCTACGCCATATCAGCTCTTGGCAAAATGGTCTCAACTGGTTCAAACTCAGTTTTACTAACAGATGAGCAAAAAACTGTAAATTTTGCACTTTATTTTAAATCAGATCTTGCAAATGGTAAGCTCGAAATTAAAAATGCAAATGGAGAGGTCGTTCGTTCAATCGATATAAAAGATCTAAAATCAGGAGTCCGCAGAATATCTTGGGATGGCAAAGATGATTCTGGAAAACAATTACCAAACGGCGCATATACAGTCTCTGTTAATTACACTGGAAAAGATGGTAATTCATACAAGACTCAAGTAGGTAGCTATCCAGTTGAGGCAGTAAAATTTGTAGACGGCAAAGCTATGATAAAAATCGCAGGCGAATATGTCCCAATGGATAAAATATCTGAATTTTACGAAGGATAAAAGCCATGATGAGAGGTTTTTACAACGGAATTAGTGGTATTAAAACACAAAGCTTTGGCATGGATGTTTGGGCAAATAATATCTCAAATATCAACAACGTAGGTTTTAAAGCTTCAATCCCTGAGTTTAAAAATTTAATCAATCAACATATGGCTTCTGCTGGAAGTGGTCCAACTAACAATCAAGTAGGTCTTGGAGCTACAAAACAAACGACAGCTTTAAAGATGACAAATGGTAGTTTTCAAAATACTGATAATAACTTTGACCTAGCCATAGGCGGTAAAGGCTTTTTTGGCGTCGTTGATAAAAACGGTAGAAACTACTACACAAGAACAGGTAGCTTCGATATAGATGGGGCTGGAAATTTAGTAGATAATAAAGGCAACTTGCTTCTTGGTACGTTAACAAGTTTTACTCCAGTCACTCCAAGTGCTAATGCTCTTAGAAAATATGGTCAAACAAAAGGTACCACGCAGGCATTTACAGCAAAAGAAGAAGATATAAAACTAAGAGATACTGGCTCACAAAAAGGTATAAATTTACCTCATTTTTTATTTATGCCAGCCAAGCAAACAAAAAATATAGATTTAAAAGGCAACCTAGACTCAAGCCTTATAACAGATAAGCGAACAACAGCCATTGATGCGGCAAATTTTAACTATACACTCGATAATACAAACAAAACTATCTCGCTAAATGGACAAATCCCACTAAGTCAGACGAACTTTGGTGCAAAAGCAGGTGACAGCGTGGTGGTAAAAGTAAAAGACGGTGATGGTAAATTTAGTGAGTTTTCGACTACACTAGAGAGCGATGGCAGCTGGCATATAAACAATAAAAGCCTAAAATTTATGAATTTTGCTAGCTTAGATGTAAAAGCTGAAGTTACATCACTAGTTGAAGTAGCTAATAAAGAAAAACTAAGCTCAGAGATATATAACAGTGATGGTACAAAGAGCTTAGTAACTATAAATTTTACAAAGCAAATCCCTCAAGGTGGCAATCAAACTATCTGGAATGCCACAGCTACGATAACTGATGCTAATGGTGTTGTACAAAATACAGCTATGGGAACACTTACTTTTGATGGTAGCGGTAGGCTTGTTACAAATACATTAACAAGCGTTGGAAACGTAGCTTTAAATTTTCTTGGCGATGGAGATGCAAATGTCTATAATGGCATAACAAGCTCGGCTAATTCGAAAAAAGACTTTGTCATAAAAGCAGATGGCTACGCCGAAGGAAATCTCACAAAATATAGCGTTGATGATCGTGGAAATATCATGGCAAATTTTGACAATTCGCGCTCATTTATAGTTGCAAAAATAGCTCTATATCACTTCCAAAATGAACAGGGCGTATCAAAAGTGGGTGATAATCTCTATGAAGCAACTCCAAATTCAGGCGAGGCATTTTTTTATAAAAATAAAGCTGGTGAGACTATTTATGGCTCACAAATTCTTGCAAATAAACTTGAAATGAGTAACGTCGATCTTGGTCAAGCGCTAAGTGAGGTTATCGTTACGCAAAAGGCTTATGAGGCTAGTGCAAAAAGTATCACAACAAGTGATGAGATGATCCAGACTGCTATTCAGATGAAGAAATGATTTTTATACTAGTTGATGATTAAAAATTTAAAATGAATGATAATTTCAAGAATAGAGTTTGACTTCGTTTATTAAAAACTCATAAACTCTTTGCTGAACTAAAATTTCTTCCTCACAGCCACTCATCAAGCGACGAAGGTGAGAAAAATCTATCTTTTTGGCGTATCTTTTGTGATCTTTTAGGTCTTTATCAATGCTTAAAAGTAGTGCATCAAGTGTGATCCTATCGTTTCTTTTAACTCTTGCTACATACTCTTTAACAGTTTGGATCAAAAAGTCTTTTCTGGTTTGGTCATTTTCATAAATTTCATTTGTAATGTCGTTTAAAACAAAAAAATCATCTTCGTCTGGGTCAAATTTAGCAGAGATCATAGCGGCAAAAATTTTGGCACGAAATTCTAAAGATTTGTGATGATAGATAAAAAAATCTCTAAAAGCTGATAAAAAACGAAGTTTAAACTTTCCAGACATTACTCTACTTTTTATGAAATTTGGGCTGATTATATACTTTTAAAGCTAAATTTTTAAAAATGTAACTATAAAACAAAATTTAAGTATAGTTTCTGTATGATTGTGAAGCTCCTTCTTAGACCTGTGCAATGCTTTTTATGAGCACCGCTTCAGGGTGGGAACACAGCAGAGCACTTGTATTAAGTGTGTGCCGCAGTTATCTGAGAGGGGGTCTTTCTAAACCAAAATGTTCATTAAAATCATCACAAATTTCTAAAAAATCCACTCCGTCGATCTTAGGTTTTTCGCTAAAAAATTTATACATATTATTAAAGCCATCAGTTAGCTCTTTTGACTTGACGCCGTAGCTTATAGAAATTCCGGCTTCGATGTAGGCTGAAAGTTTGTCGCAGTATTTTAATGCTTTGCCATCGATCGGGTTAAATTTATCCTCATTTACGTTCTCCATCGTCCCTTCGTGGCATATGATTTTACGCTCGTAAGTTCTATTTTCAAACTCATCTTTTATAAATTTTTCACCATCTTTTCTGATGCCAAGGATGTAGCTAAACTCATCTTTGATCTTTTCCGGTACAAATGGCAAAATCCTCTCATCAATAAGCCTCATCTCATACTCGCTGATGATCTCATTTAGCCCCTTTACACCGTATTTTACAGGGCTTATGATGTCCCTTGTGAGGCTCTCTGGTAGGTCGTGAAATAGTGCGCAAAAGAAGTTATTTTCTAGACGCTTTTTGCAAGCTTTTGCTTTGAGTGAATAAAAATAGCTAAGTATCGCAACAACTAGCATATGTCCTAAGACCGCAGTTTCAGGGATACGAGGCGTTTGTGCCCAGCGCTTTTGAAACCTTAGCCTGCCACTTAGATCAACAAGGCGGGCTAATTTTTGATTCATAGCGATCTTTCTAACGCCAATTAGCTCGTAATAATCCTCCATCTCCTCTTCAACCTTAGCTTTAAGCTCGTCGATGTCGCTTAAAAACTGGCTCGTTTGATAGACGATAGAAAATTCCCATCTAGTGGCAAGATAGCTGGCTGCTTTTAGGATCAGGCGCTCTTTTTCATGCTTTTTATCATTTTTAAAGTGGTTTTTAAATCTCTCTAAAAATTTGCCATCTTCGATCTCTGAGATCAGCTCCTCTAGGTTGTTTAAGACCCAGCTATTTATCTGCTCTTTTTTTGTCTTTTGGATGTGATGAAAGACGTCTGGACGTATGTCTGTTACTACGACCCTACTTAAAAACTCAAAAATTCCGGCCTCAATGATATAGTTCATATCGGCGTCTTGCTCTTGTTTTGCTATGAAATAAGCGATGATAAATTTATGAGCCTGCTTATCAAGCTCGACTAAATTTGCCATCTTTGGATAGTCGTTCCAACGTGATATAGATGCTGCTTTAAAGATATGTTCTATAAGCTTAGCACTTATCATTATTTATCCTTTTTGACTACTTTTGGCTTCTTATCATCGGCATAGCTTATCTTTCTAAAGCCCTCTTTGTTTGAGCTTCTTCTTGGTTTGTCATCTTTTTTAAATTTATCATCTCTACTGCCTCTATTGCCACGATCACTAGTGCTTCGTCTCTCGCGTGGCTTGTCACTAAAGCTTCTCTCCCTACTTTTTGGAGTAAAATCTTTTTCCTCAGCTGGTTTTTTTACGACTAAATCAGAGCTGATCTCGATAACTGTATGGACATTTCCACGTGGGTTGAAGTCGCCAACTATCTTCATAAATTTAGGCTCTAGTTTTTTCTCTAAAACAGAGTAAATTTCATTTATACTATCTTCATGGCTGATGTTACGGTTCATAAAGCTATTTATATAAAGCTTTATCGCTTTTAGCTCAACAACTAGCTTATTTGGGATGTACTCAAGGTAGATCGTCGCAAAGTCAGGATAACCAGAGCGAGGGCAAAGGCAGCAAAACTCAGGCAGAGTGATCTTTATGACATAGTCCCTTGTTTGCTTATTTTCCCAGACCTCAAGGTCACTCTCTACGTCAAATTCTTTCAAAATTTTCTCGCCATATTTCATCTCTAGCTCTTCGCTCATTTTTTATCCTTTATTTTTTTGCTAATTAGATCAAATTTAAATTTGATCACCTTTTAAATATCTAAGTGTTTAACGTCTTTTGCGTGGTCTTGGATGTAGTTTCTTCTTGGCTCGACCTCATCGCCCATGAAGAGATTAAACGTGTCAGAAGCACTTATAGCGTCGTTTATATCAATTTTTAAAAGTCTTCTGTTCTCAGGGTTCATCGTAGTCTCCCAAAGCTGTTCAGGGTTCATCTCACCAAGACCTTTATAGCGCTGGATGTATGCACCTTTTTTCGCATTTTTCTCTACTTCATCAAGCACATCTATAACGTCACTATGCAAGTCTAGGCCACGCTCTTTTATCTTTTGACTGATATAAAGCGCCTCTTCATAAAGTGGGTTTGTGAATAAATTTTCATTTACCACAAGCTCTTCTAGGCCGCTCTCTGTTTGGACGTAAATTCTAATCTCATCTTCGCTAACGTAGTGGTTTAGGATATTATGACCCTCAGCTTTTAAGAAATCTCTTAAAATTTCAAAAATTTCATTGTAGCTTTTTGAGACGATGTCTGGATTTTCTATCATATAGCGGATCACTGAAAGGACGTTAAAGCGTTTTTCAAGCTCTTTTAATACGCTTCTATAAGCTGCAACAATCTTTAAGAAGTCGATGAGATCCGCACTGCCAATCCCCTCTATGTCAACGCCTTCTATACCAGTTTCGATAAGAAATTCGTTTAATGCCTTTTCATCTTTTAGATAAATTTCTTTCTTACCTTTTTTATAACGGTAAAGTGGCGGTTGAGCTAGGTAGATATGGCCGTTTTCTACAACTTTATTTAAAAATCTAAAGAAGAAAGTTAAAAGCAGCGTCTGTATGTGACTACCATCAACGTCGGCATCGGTCATGATGATAATCTTATGATATCTAAGCTTCTCAGCATCAAATTCATCTCCGATGCCGCAGCCTAGCGCTGTTATCATATTTTTTATCTCATCAGATTTTAAAATTTTATCCAGTCTTGCCTTTTCAACATTTAGAATTTTACCCTTTAGCGGCAATATCGCTTGAAAAACTCTATCACGTCCTTGCTTTGCAGAACCGCCCGCAGAGTCGCCCTCCACTAGGTATAGCTCGCTGATAACTGGGTCTTTACTCTGACAATCAGCTAACTTACCAGGGAGTGTGCCTACGCTCATGCTCTCTTTTTTGCGAGTTAGATCCCTAGCTTTTTTAGCAGCTTCTCTACCACGAGCTGCCATTAGGGCTTTTTCCATTATAGCTCTTGCTTCGATAGGGTTTTCTTCAAAATACTTTGTAAGTACGTCAAAAACCATCTTTTGAACGATAGGTTTTACGTAGCTTGAGCCTAGTTTGCCCTTTGTTTGTCCCTCAAACTGCGGCTCTGGTACTTTTACACTTACAACAGCGATAAGTCCCTCGCGGATATCTTCGCCAGTTATCTTTGTATCTTTTTCACGTGCAGCAGCATTTGCTGAGACGTAGTTTGTGATAACTCTTGTAAGGCCCGCTCTAAATCCAGCTTCGTGTGTACCACCATCTGGAGTTTTGATGTTATTTACAAAGCTTAGTAAATTTTCACTATAAGTGTCGTTGTAAAGCAAGGCAAAATCAACTAACACATCATCTTCGCCGCCGCTAAATGAGACCGCTTTGCTGACTGGATTTGCCTTGTTCATATCAGTTACAAAGCTCTCTAACCCGCCTTCATAGTGAAAGCTCTCGCTTCTACCGTTTCTTTGATCTTTAAAATTTATAGTTATCTTTGGGTTTAGATATGCTAGCTCGCGAAATCTCTTTGTTAAAATTTCATCATCAAATTCAGTCACTTCAAATATACTATCATCTGGCCAAAACTCGACTTGCGTACCTGTGCGGTTTGTAGTCTTTATAACTTCAAGATCACTTTGTGGGATACCACATGAAAACTCTTGTCTATGAAGCTTGCCATCTCGTTTTATATTTACGACTAGTTTTTTAGAAAGAGCATTTACAACAGATACACCAACACCGTGAAGACCGCCAGAAACTTTATAAGTGTCCTTATCAAATTTACCACCAGCGTGAAGTACAGTTAAAACAACAGTCGCAGCTGAAATTTTCTCAGTTGGGTGCATATCTACTGGGATACCACGGCCATTATCGCTAATGATCGCTGAGCCCTCACGTGTAAGCTCAACATCGATAGTATCGCAGTATCCTGCCATTGCCTCGTCGATAGAGTTGTCAACGACTTCGTAGATCATATGGTGAAGACCACTGACGTTTGTATCGCCTATATACATGCCTGGGCGTTTTCTAACTGCCTCAAGTCCTTTTAGTACTTTAATATTTTCTGCGCCGTAATTATTTTCCATAACCTAGACCTTATATTATAAATTTATCGGCATTATCACTGTTGTTAGTTCCTTTGAACTTACAACAAATGCCAACGAGCTTTCATTAAATCCAAGCTCAAAATTTTCATCTTCGATACTAGTTAAGAAATCAAGCAAGTATCTATTTTTTATGCCTATAAAGAATTCATCTTCTAAGCCAGTTTGATAATCAATCATAGTTTTTGCTTCAGAGTTATCTTCTATAACACTTTCAAATGTTATGTTGTCTCTTGCAAAAGTTATTTTCATTGTATCACTTAGCATTGAGATAGTTTTTATACCCTCTATCATCTTATCTCTACTTAGTTGAAGTCTTTTTCTTACTTCTTTTGGTATGACACGCTCATAGTCTGGAAATTTACCATTTATAAGTTTTGTGAAAAACTCAAAATTTTGGCTTTGAGCGATTAAGATATTTTCATCATAGTAAATTTCTATCTTGTCAAAAAATAGTTTTTGTATTTCATTGATAGCTTTTTTAGGGATTATAAGTGAAAATTCCTTTTCAGTTGGTGTTTGAAATTTAAATACACTAAGTCTTCTTGTATCAGTACCAACGATATTTATAAAGTCTTGTTTAATATCAAGGAAAGCACCATTTAGTTCAAATTTTGGGTTATTACTATCAATGCTTGGTAAAATTTTCTTTAAACTTCTTCCTAACATAACAGCATCAACATCAAATTTTGATTTACCCTCAATCGTTGGAAATTCTGGAAAATCTTCAAATTTATACATTGGAAGTTTGTATTTTGAGTTTTTTTGTTTTATATAAAGATAGTTATTTACAGTTTCTAACATCACTTCTTCGTCTTTTAGACTTTTTATAATGTCAAGTAGTTTTTTACCGTTTGCAGTTGCATAACCTTGATCAACGATTTTTACATTACTTAACTTATATGCTAGTCCTATCTCATGATCAGTTGCTTTTATATTTAAAACTCCATCTTTTGCTGAGATATAAATATGAGAAGTTATAGCACTAAGATCTCTTTTTTCAAGATATGGATTTGTATTTGTTACTATGCTTTCAAGCATATTTTTGTTTATTAAAACTTTCATTAAAAACTTCCTTCTATTTTTAAATTTAATTTTTTTGTTTTAGTAGGTGATGTTAAAAAGTGAAAAGTGCTTTTCAACACCGAAATACAGCTATTTGAAATGTGAAAAATTATATTTTCTTTTTCACATTTATTCACAAATTTCATATTGTATTTTATCCTTTTGTCAAAATTTTGTTTTTTAATTCAGTAACTTTTAGACTAAAAATTTCATTAGTTTGTATTAGTTCATTTATCTTTTTAATATTATGACTAACGGCACTGTGATCTTTCATGCCAAAATAGTTTGCAATTTGTGGCATTGAATTTGTAGTGAGCATCTTTGCAAGATATATGATTATTCGTCTAGCTTCTACAATATTTGCAACTCGTGATTTGCTTTTTATATCACTTTGTTTGATATTTAGCTCTTTACTAACTATTTCGATGATAGTATCGAAATTTATATTTTCACGTTTTTCTTTAATCAAATCTTTTAATATACTTTTTGCAAGATCAAGTGTTATCTCTTCTTTCATAAGAGTTTTAAAAACATTTAAATTTATGATAGCTCCCTCGATCTCACGGATATTATCTCCCATGTTTGTAGCTATGTAGTTTATAACCTCTTTATTTAGATCGATTTTATCAAATTCACATTTTTTGATGATGATGGCTATCTTTGTATCAAGTTCGGGCGGCGTAATATCAGCCATAAAAGCTTTATCAAATCTTGAAATCATCCTATCTTCAAAGCCTTTTAGCGTTTTTGGAGGTCGATCTGAAGTCATAACTATTTGACCATTTTTTGCTAAAAGTTCATTATATGTGTTGAAAAATTCCTCTTGGATTTTATCAGTTTTGCCAAGAAACTGTACATCGTCTATTAGTAAAACATCACAGTTTCTATATTTTTCACGAAATTTTGGCATTGAGTGGTTATTTATATGACTGGTAAAATCTATCATAAATTGTTCACTAGTCACGCAAATAACGGTTTTTCCTTTATTTAGGCAGTGATTTCCGACTGACTGGAGTAAGTGAGTCTTGCCAAGTCCCGTCGTGCCATAGATAAAAAGTGGATTATAAAGTACACCAGGTTTTCAGCAGCTGCTTTTGCGCTTAAAAATGCGTATTGATTTGACGCTCCACAGACAAAATTTTCAAATGTGTAGCTTGGATTTAAAATGCTACTTTGTGTTTTTATTTGCTTAACATTTATTTGATTTTGTTTTGATGTCTTGCTACTTTTAGTAGATGAAATTTCTATATTTGGTTTTATGCCTGTTTTAACTTCATATAGATGAGCGATTTTATCAGCATATCTTGTATTTATAAATTTAGCCATCAACTCATTTGGTGCAGTAAATACGATAATATGATCGTCTGAAGCCTTTTCGTTAAATTTTAATTGTTTGATATAACTTTGGTATTCTTCAGGTGAAATTTGTGTTGAAAGATTTTCTAAAATTTCGTCTGCTATCAAATTTTTATGCCTTAAATTTCGAGAATTTTTATAGTGATACTATCTTAATTTTAATAAAACCTTTGTTAAACTCTAACAAACTTTTTCACATCGTGAAAAAGTCGTGAAAAAGTATTGAAAAGATAGTGATGAAAATTTTAGGAATCGACCCAGGTACGAAGAATTGTGGTTATGCAATACTTGAAAAAAATAAATTGAAAACTACTCTTCTTGAAGCAGGACTCATAAAAATAAAACCAAACACACTTCAATATCAGATTACCGAGCTTTGCGAGGGGCTTGATCTCATCTTTAAAAACCATAAATTTGACGAAGTTGCGATTGAAGATATATTTTTTGCTTACAATCCAAAAACGGTTTTAAAGCTCGCTCAGTTTCGAGGAGCACTTAGCCTTAAAATTTTACAGCTTCATGGTGATTTTGCCGAGTATACGCCACTTCAGGTAAAAAAAACTGTCACTGGCAAGGCTAAAGCTGATAAAGAGCAAGTGGCATTTATGGTGAAGAAAATTTTAGGAATAAATAAAGATATAAAACCGCTTGATATCACTGATGCGATCGCGATCGCGCTAACTCACGCAAATAATTTAAGAATAAGCTAAATTTTGATAGGAAAAAGATGGCAACATTAAAAGCTTTACTAATTGGCGAGGTGAAAAACTATGGCTCGCAAAGTGCGACTGATAAGCTAAATACACCATGGAGTTCAGCTATATTTAAAATAGCTCAAAATGGCGAAATTTTCGCAAATGAACTTGGCTTTGTGGGTGATAGTGTCGCTGATACAAAGCACCATGGAGGCCCTGAAAAAGCTATATTTGCAAATTCGTTTTCAAACTATGCTGATTGGGAAAGTTTTTTAGGATTAAAAAACATGGCTTATGGTGCGATGGGTGAGAATTTATGCATTGACGGTCTTGATGAGAGTAGTGTCTGTGTAGGTGATATCCATAAAATCGGCTCACTAGTCCTTCAAGTATCGCAGCCAAGAAAGCCTTGCTTTAAGCTCTCAAAAAGATGGGGCAATGAAAATATGGCTACTCACATCTTTGAAACTGGCCTTACTGGCTGGTATTACCGCGTCATAACACCAGGATCGTGCAAAGTGGGCGACGTGATAGAAGTTATAGAAAAAGATCCAGTTTATATGAGCATTTTAGAAGTAAATAGACTTTTTTGCGCTCCAAGTAAAAATTTAAATTTACTAGAGAAATTTAACTCTCTTACTACTCTTCCAAAAAGTTGGTATAGTGACATGGAAAGACGTATTCAAGGTATTTATAGTACAGAATATATGAGAAATTTATAATAGTAAGTAAAATTTTTATTATTTTAATACCCACAAACATTCAGATATTACAAGGCTTATGTGAAATTTTGCATGAGCCTTTAAATTTTAAACATTTTTTACGCTAGAATTACCAAAAATTTAAAGGAGAAGATATGCCATTACTTGATAGTTTTTGTGTAGATCACGTAAAAATGCAAGCCCCAGGAGTAAGACTAGCAAAAAGTATGAAAACGCCAAAGGGCGATGATATCAGTGTTTTTGACTTGAGATTTTGCAAGCCAAATGAAGAAATTTTGCCAGAAAAGGGTACTCACACTTTAGAGCACCTATTTGCTGGCTTTATGAGAAACCATCTAAACGGCAATGGAGTAGAGATCATAGACATCTCGCCGATGGGCTGTAGAACTGGCTTTTATATGAGTGTCATTGGCGCACCTAGCGAAGAAGCCGTAAAAAAGGCATGGCTTGCTTCTATGAAAGATATCTTAGAAGTCAAAGATCAAGATAAGATCCCAGAGCTAAATAAATTTCAATGCGGCACTTATAAGATGCACTCACTTGAAGAGGCGCATGCCATAGCAAAGAAAATTCTTGATCACGGCTTAGTCATCATAAACAACGACGAGATCAAGCTTGACGTTGATGCTATGGGACTAAAAAAGCACTGATTTGAAGCCAGCTAAACAAGAAAATCAAGCCTATCTAAAAGAGCAAATTTTAACCTATCTTGGTAACAAACGCTCTCTTTTAGGCTTTATCGAGCGAGGCGTAAAATACGCAAAAGACGAGCTTAAAAAAGAGAAGCTTAGCTGCTGCGATCTCTTTAGCGGAAGCGGCGTGGTGGCTAGGTTTTTAAAACAAAATAGTGAATTTCTAGTCGCAAACGATTTGGAGCTTTATAGCTTCATCACAAACTCATGCTACCTGCAAAACGCCACAAATGAGCTAAGAGATGAGATAAATTTCTGGCAAAAAAAGCTTGAAAAAGAGATAGAAAAGAGCCTTTCTGAGGGCTTTATAACAAGGCTTTATGCCCCGCAAGATGATGAAAATATAGCTTTTGGCGAGCGGGTCTTTTACACGAAAAAAAATGCTAAATTCATCGACACTGCAAGAAGGCTCATAGATGAGATGTTGCCAGAGGAGATGAGAAAATTTTTCATAGCTCCACTACTTTATAATGCAAGCGTGCATGCAAATACAAGCGGAATTTTTAAAGGTTTTCATAAAAATAAAGAGGGTATCGGTCAGTTTGGTGGACGAGGGCAAAATGCCATATCAAGGATAACTTCTGATATAAATTTGACTAAGCCAATTTTCTCAAATTTTAACGTGCCTTTTGAGGTCTATCAAAAGGATGCAAATTTACTGGCAAAAGAGCTTGACTACCTTGATCTAGTCTATCTTGATCCGCCCTATAACCAGCACCCATACGGATCAAACTACTTCATGCTAAATCTCATCGCAAGCTACGAGGAGCCAAGTAAAATTTCAAAAGTTTCAGGCATAACAAAGGACTGGAACAGATCAGTCTTTAATAAAAAATCATCTGCAAGCGAGGCATTTTTCGAGTTGATAGAAAATTTAAAGGCAAAATTTGTACTCATTTCGTTTAACTCAGAGGGATTTATCAACCAAGATGAGTTTGATAGAAATTTAAAGCAGATTGGCAAGGTTCATCTGCTTCGTCAAAAATACAATGCCTACCGCGGCAGCAGAAATTTAAAAGCTAGAAACATCCACGTAGACGAGCTTCTTTACGTTTTAAAAAAGTAAATTTAGCGTGCTCGTTTCATCACTTCTAAATCACAAACCACGCTAACGTAAATGTTAGTTTTGCTCATCATCTGGCAAACACTTCTCAAAGATAAATTTATGTTCTTCAGGTAAGACATCGTAGATAGCATTTGCTAAATTTCTTATCTCCCAAAGGGCTGATTTTGAGCTTCTTAAAGAGATGAAATTTTGTAAGCTTCTAGCATTTATGCTCCATGTAAGCTCAGTTTTATAGCACTCTGGCAAGCAGTATTTGACGATGTCAAGGCTTTTTGTAGTTGAGGCTAAAATTTCACGTAAATTTTCAAGCGCTTTTATGCTTGCGTTATCGACTAGCTCGTCATTTGTTAGTACAATAAATTTAGCTGCACGCTCAAACTGCCCTACTTCAAATTTTTCCTCTTTTTTTAGCTCTTTTAGCGTGTAGCGGGTTGATTTGACGCTTAGGCTTGCTAGGCGGTGACGAGCTAGCTCTTGAAGTAATGCTCGTGAGATACCTTGGATGTAGAAGTTGTAGTATAGGTGCTCTAGTGTTGAAGCGTGTTTAAATTTATTACCTACTCTATCTATTAGCTCAACATCTTTTTCGCCGCCGTTGTCACCTTTTTCAAAGCTTTGCCAGCATGTTCGGATCGCGTGAGAGCAGATATTTAGTGGAGTGTGATTTAGTAGTGTTACTTGCATTTTTTCTCTTTTGTAAAATTTTTTAACATTTTACAAAAATAAGGCTGATTTTATTTGTAAATTTAAAGCACAAATTTCAAAGGGAGGCAAACGCTCCCTTTTGTAAAAGTCTTAGTTATTATTGTTTTAATTGAAGAAGTGTATTTAGCATCTCATCGCTTGTTGTGATCGTTTTTGAGTTTGCTTGGAAACCTCTTTGGATTACGATAAGATCTGTTAGCGCACGGCTTAGATCGACGTTACTAGCTTCAAGTTTTGAAGCTGCGATCGTGCCTTTATCACCAGTACCAGCTGCGCCGATGACTGCTTCGCCTGAATTTGCAGTTTGTGAAAAGACATTTCCACCCTCGCTTTGAAGACCTTCGTTGTTTGTAAAGGTAGCAAGTGCTACTTTAGCTAGGCCAAAGCTTTGTCCATTTGAAAATGAGCCTATTATCGTTCCAGTCTCATCTATTTTTATGCCATTTAGAGTGCCACCTGTGTAGCCATCTTGTGAGATTGACTCAGTTGATGAGTCTTTATCAAAGCTTGTTAAGCCGTTAAAGTCAGTTCCCAGACCAAAATTTAAACTAATGTTTTGACCACTTTGTGAGCCGTTGTTAGCTGAAAATGTTATCGTTGCTGGATGGAAACTTGCAAGTGAGCCATTTGCGTTAAATCTAGCTGTTCCAGTTATAACATTATCCGGACCTTCGCCTGTGTAGTTTATCTTAGCTGGCTCTGGTACTTGGATAATCATGCTCCACTCTGTACCACCATCTGTTGTAGTGCCCGTTTTTGCCCATTTTATACTAACTGTGTGTTTTGAACCAAGTGAGTCAAAAATTTCTGCCGTTGAGCCGTGGCTTGACATCATCATCTTTCCACTTGCTCTTAGAGCTTGGCCCGGGCTTAGTGCGCCATCAAGTGCTTTCATAATAGTTGTAAGTCTAACATTTTCATTTATAGCCGAATTATTTGTACCTTGAGCTGGCTTTGTAAGACCAGTTGTTGTCATATAAAGTGCATGATCTGCTACTTCATTTGATGGATTTTCTAGTTGAAATTGACCTAGTTTATTTACAGTAATCTTTGTGCCATCATTTAAATCATCAGCAAGTTTTTTAAGTGCTTCGATACCAGCTGCGTGTTTTGCATCTGGAGTACCAGTTGCAGCGTTATAAGCATTATTATAAGCTGTTTGGCATGTTGTATCAGCTATAGCTGCTCCACCAGTACCCGGAGTTATATTATGAGCTTCTGTTGCTTGTTTTATAGCATTAGGTACAGCTGAGTTTACTCTTATTTGACCGTCTCCATTGTAGTCAACGTAACTCCTTGCATCTTTTTGCATAGCAGCACGAAGATCTTCTGTTGTAGTTACTTGCCTTTCTTTCGCATCATTGTATTCGTGAACTGCTGTTGTTTGTGAGCTCGTATAGACATATTGATAAGCTGTGATAATATCTCGATTTTTTAAACCACCATTTGCCACTCCCATTGCTGTCGTTGCTGCTACTAATTCATCACCAGTATTGACAGTTAAGTGAATATTTTTTGTCTCTTTTGTAGTACCTGAGTTATTTCTATTTATAAGTGTTAGTTTATTACCTTCTGAAATTTCAGCTCTAACGCCAGTTTTATTATACTGAGCGTTGATAGCAGCTGCAACATCGCTTATGTTTGTTACATCTCCGGTTATATTTACACCATTTAATGTTATATTTAATTTTTTTGTAGTTCCATTATTAGTAAGTGAACCAACATTATTTGGTGATTTACTTCCTATTTCAAATTTTTCAGTTTTAGCATTTGCATAGCTCACCCAGATACCTTGTCCATCTCTTAAAGCAAGACCATTTCCAAGCTCATCAAATGTAACACCAAGATCGACGCCACGCTCTGTTAAGCTTTGTTCTTTTCTTGAGTTTGTATAAAACTGATCATTATTTACATCATTTTCATTGTGGACTTCATTTGGATCTAAAATCCCGTCATTGTTATAGTCACGTCCACCAGCAACTGAGTCTAGTGAATAAATAGGCGTACTTCTTTGTCCTATGGTATTGCCTGAGTCAAGGTTGCCTTTTATCTTTACTTCTGTTGTCGCTCTTGCTGGAGTAGTAAGACCCTCTTTTATCACAATATTTTTTATCGGTCCAGTTGAGTCAATAGTGCCAGTCTCTTCATCTCTTGTCCAGCCTTGAACGACATAGCCGCTATTGTTTACAAAATTTCCAGCTTTATCACGGACAAAGTCACCATTTCTTGTATAGTATCTTGTAGTTCCGCCATCTGGAGATACGACAAAGAAACCATTTCCTTGAAGTGCAAGGTCTGTTTGCTTATCAGTAGATGTTAATGTGCCTTGCGAGAAAATTCTTGTAGTTGAGTTTATAGTCGTTCCTAGACCTATTTGCATAGCATTTTGACCGCCTAGCTGACCTTGTGGAGCGGTAGCTACTCTTGGAGTTTGGCTTAGTATATCAGCAAAATTTGCACGGTTGTATTTATAACCATAAGTATTGACGTTTGCGATATTGTTGCCTTCTACGTCCATGGCTATCTGGTGGGCTTGTAGGCCTGAAACACCAGACCAAAGTGATCTCATCATTGACTTATCCTTTTTGCATTTTAAATTTTTATATTTTTCAAAAGCAAAAGATGTTCCAAAATTTATATTGATAAAAAGTAGAAGAAATAAAAAGAATTTTGGCGTAATTAACGCCAAATTTTATCCAAGTATCATAGCTCCAACTATGCCACCGATGATAAGTGGGATATTGAAAAATACAAATGTAGGTACACAAGTATCATATATGTGGTTGTGCTCACCATCAGCATTTAGACCGCTTGTTGGCCCAAGTGTGCTATCGCTTGCAGGACTTCCAGCATCTCCTAGAGCCGCAGCTATACCAACTAACAAGATGATGCTGGTACGCCAAAACCAAGACTAACGCATAGTGGCACATAGATAGAGGCTAAGATAGGTATCGTGCCAAAGCTAGTGCCTATGCCCATCGTAACGAGAAGTCCGATAAGCAGCATCAAAAATGCTCCGCCTATCTTGCCACCAGATACCAAGCTAGCGTATTTTACAAGCTCGTCTATTCCGCCACTCTCTCTTAGGATAGTGCCATAACCTGCAGCAACTAGCATGATAAAAGCGATAAATCCCATCATAGCAAGGCCATTGTCCATGATCTTATCTACTTTTTTGTATTCTATTCCGCCAAAAACGACCATAACCAAAAGTCCAAGTAGTGCGCCAAGAGGTAGCAGCTCAGTATAAATTTGCACACCAAAAGCCACAACTGCACCAGCTAAAACCGCCCACTCTTTTTTAGTCATCTCAAGGCTTTTTGCGCGCTCGATCTCATCAAGCTCTTCTTTTTCAAATTTTGAAGTTTTATAAGCTCTTTTTTTGCCATAAAAAAGTATAGCAAGGATAAGTCCGATAAGCATAGAAGCACCACCTATCCACATAACAGAAGAGATATCAGAAATAGATGTTGTTATGCCGTTATTTGCTAGCTCTTTTTTTAAGATATTGTGAAAAAGCAGACCAAAGCCAACGCTAAGGCTTACATAAGGTGCTTGAAGACCAAATGTCAAAGCACAAGCCACTGCACGTCTATCTATTCCCATTTTGTTCATAATAGCAAGAAGCGGCGGGATTAAAATAGGTATAAAAGCTATGTGAACTGGGATTAAATTTTGAGATAAGCACGCTATAAATGCGATAGTTAGTATAAAAATCACTTTATTTGAGCTAAGGAATTTACTCAAAGCATTTATCAAGATAGCAGTTAAATTTGTATTTGCGATAGCGGCTGCTAAAGCACCAAGTAAAATATAACTAAGCGATGTTTCAAGATTGCCTTGCATACCGCTTATGAGGCTTTGTGTAGTCTCTTTTAGGGCTGTAAAGAGACTATCGATCCCACCTGCAATGCCACTTTCAAATCCACTAAATCCATGCTTATACATTACTCCCGCAACAAGAGCAGAGATAAGGATAGAAAGCAAAATGTTAAAACGCAATAGACAAAGTATCGTCATTACCAAAATGCTAAAAACAACAGGATTAAATATAAGCATGAGCGTCCTTTTTGTGAGTGTTGAGAGATTATACAAATGTGTGGCTTATTAAATTTTAAAAAGAGTGGCTTAAGTGGGCTTGTGTTAAGATTTTGAGTAAATTTTAAAAGGAAAAAACGATGGATTTAGAGAAAATTTATAAAGAGGCTGGGGCGTATTTAGAGGGACATTTTTTGCTAAGCAGTGGCAATCACTCGCAGTTTTATCTCCAAAGTGCAAAGGTGCTTGAAGACCCAGCTTTGGCTGGAAAGCTAGCTGATGAGCTTGCCCGTGTGATAGAGAAATTTGGCATTAGATTTGATAGCGTTTGCTCGCCTGCACTTGGAGGAATTTTAGCTGGCTATGAGCTAGCTCGCGCAGCAAAGAAGCGTTTTATATTTACAGAGCGAGTTGAAAAGGTAATGAGTCTTAGACGTGGTTTTGAGGTGAAAAAAGGTGAGAAATTTATCATTTGTGAGGATATCATCACGACTGGCGGCTCGGCACTTGAAGCAGCACACGTGATAGAGAGCCTTGGTGGCGAGGTAGTTGGCTTTGCAGCACTTGCGAATCGTGGCTTTTGTAAGGTCGCAAATTTAGGCAACGACTCAAAACCAAATGCAAAACTGCCAAGCGATAAGCCATTTTTTGCTTTAGGAAATTTTGAGTTTGAAATTTATGAGCCTGAGCATTGCCCACTTTGTAAAAATGGAAGCAAAGCGATCAAACCTGGAAGCAGAGGCAACTAAAATTTATACTATAAATATAGCTATCTTTCTTTTTTAAAATTGATCGATAGCTAAAATTTTTAGAAAAATCCAAAAATAGTACTCATAGAAAAATTTTAATCAAGACTTCAAATCACTTCAACAAAAATTTATAGTTTAATTTTTAAAAATAATCTGTTTTTATATTGGTATGAATTATTTTTTAGATAATCTTATTTTTTAAGCTACCAAGTGATAATATCTACTCAAAAAGCGAGATGAAGCTATGCAAGAATATGATATTTTAGACGTTTTATCAAACAAAAAGGTCCTTTGCCTTGAAGATGAAGAGGCGATTTTAAAAAATATTTGTGCTTCTTTGGAACTATTTTTTGCCGAGGTAAATGGCGTAACAGATGGCTATGATGCACTTGAGCTAGCGATGAGCGATGCTTATGATGTTTTAGTGCTTGATATAAGCGTGCCAAATATCGATGGGCTAGAGATCGCTAAAAAAGTAAGAACTATAAATCAAAAAATTCCTATCGTGATCTTATCAAGCCACGTCGAACAAGAGTATTTGTGGAGAGCAGTTGAGTTAAAGATCACAAGGTATCTTGCAAAGCCATATGATAAAAAGTCATTTATAAAAGCCCTAGAAGACGTTGCTTTAGAGCTTGTTGGACGCAAGCCGACTCTTAGGCTAAATGATGAATTAGAATACGATTTTGGTAAAAAAGTACTTTATATAAATGGTGAAATTTCTCATCTAAGTAAGAGTGAGAGTAGACTTTTAGAGTACTTTTTAAACAACAAAAATCAAACTATAACTTATGAACAAATTTTTGATTATATTTGGGAGTATGAGCAGCCAAGCAAAGAAGCGATAAAGACGATCGTAAAAGAGCTTAGAAGGAAGCTTGGCAAAGATGTGATTAAAAATTTATACGGTGTAGGTTACCTTTGTGAAATATAAATTTCAGCTAATCGTTGGTGTTTTTATCTTTGTTTATCTCTTAATATCCGCACTTGTTTTAAATTTTTATAATAATCTTGCAATGAAAGATGCCAAAAAAGAGGCGTATTATGTGCTTGAGAGTATAAATTCTGTAAGAGAGTACATCGCAGGCGTTCAGCGTCCGCTAATAGAGCAGCTAAAGCATGATGGCATTATAAAAGAGGATTTTTTTGACGAGAGATTGCTTTCATCTTCATATATAAGCCGTGAAATTTATAATATCCAAAAGAAAAAATACAATCTTGACTTTGACTACAAACTAGTCGCTATGGCACCTTTAAACAAAGCTCATGAGCCAAATGAATTTGAAGCGCAGGTATTAAGAGGCTTTAAAGAGAATAAATTTAGTGAGTTTTCAAAGATTATAAAAGATGAAAATGGCTCACAATTTTTTGTAGGACTTCCTATAAGAAGTCAAAATACATCTTGCCTAGCCTGTCACAATAGTGAAAGTGCTCCAAAACAGATGTTGGATCGCTATGAAATTTCAAATGGAAAAATTTCTGAAGCAAGTGAGATGATGGCAATGCTATCTTTTAAAATCCCACTACGTGCCATTTTTTCTTACCATTTAAAAGAGGTTGTCATCATAATGAGCGCGATAGCCTTTGTATTTGGGATATTTTTGCTACTTGTTTATAAGATGCATAGGCGTGGCGAAGAGAGTAAAAGACAGACTGAGCAGCTAATGATACATCAAAGCCGCCTAGCCTCAATGGGCGAGATGATAGGCAATATCTCACATCAGTGGAAGCAACCTTTAGCTCAAATCAGCTCAGCTTTAATAAATTTAGAACTCTATCAGGAGCGAAAAAAGCTTGATGAAGCAAAAATTTATGAGTTTATAGAAGAGACTAGCAAACAGATAAATTTTATGTCTGAAACGGTTGATGATTTTAAAAACTTTTTTAAACCAAATACTTTAAAAAGGGAGTTTAGCGTAGAGGAAGTTATAAATCAGACTATAAAAATTCTAAACGCCTCACTTAAGAAATATCAAATTGAACTAGAGATAGATATAAGAGAAAATTTTACGATTTTTGCAAATTTTAATGAAATAATCCAAATTTTAATAAATATTATAAATAACGCAAAAGATGCATTTAAACAAAGCTATGTAAAGCCAAGAGTAATAAAAATTTATACTTTTATAAAAGATAATCGTAAAAATTTATGCGTGCAAAATAATGCAGGAGCGATAAAAGCTTCGTTTTTAAAGGTTATCTTTGAGCCACACTTTAGTACAAAAGAGTCTGGTAGCGGGCTTGGCCTATATATGAGCCGGCTAATCGCTAGTAAAAATAACGCCCTAATCTTTGCTAGAAACGTAGATGAAAATAGTATTACATTTACAATTAGTTTCGAAAATTTATAATTTATTAAAATTCCCCCTTTTCTACCCTTTTTTGGTGTTAGTATTATCAGTATGAAATCATTTTGATTTTAGGATAAAAATTTAAAGGAGGGCACATGAGAAATCTACAAAAAGCCTTAGCTGGTTTGCTCATGGGTGTTAGCATCTTCGCTTCACAAGCCTGTTGCGAAGAGCATAATATGCAGATGTCCGATAAAGCACGTGATGTTATCGCAAATCCTAAAGGCACACTGCAAAGTAGAGGTGTTATCTCCTTGCAAGACTACGTTGTAGAAGAGCAAGAGATGTATAACTGGTTATTTAAAAACCACCCTATTTTTACAAAATATGGTGGTAAAACCGTCGGTAAAATGGTCGTTCACGACCGTGGCTTAGAGTGGCTTGCCGAGGGACATGGCTTTGATATGTCAAAGCTTAGTAAAAGAGATGGCGGTAAGGGCTATAGCTCTATGATGTATAGAATTCCAGCCACTTCATCACTTCAGTTTCCTAACAAATTTGTAGGTCCAGAAAAGTGCGGTGAGTGTCACCCAGCCCAGTATGAAGTGTGGAGCAGATCTCGCCACGCAACTACTATGCGTTTCCCTGGCGAGCACCCAGAGGTTAATAACAACCTAACTGAGCCAGTATTTGACAAAGATACCGCTTCTATCCTTCCAAAAGGTATCACTCCAGATGTTATCTACGCAACCGTTGGTCACTTAAGAACAAAAATGGGCTATGTTGATGCGTGGCTACTTCGTGGTACTTACTACGTTGAGGGCGGTTTGCTAAGAGATGGTACAGGTCAGATCGTAGCTGGTGGTAACCAATGGCAAAGAACATGGGCGTTAAATTTAGACGACGCTACTGTTAAAAAGATAAAAGAGCTTGTCCCAGAATTTCCTGGCACTCTTGAAGAGTATGGCGACAATGGCGGATATGTCAGAGGTCTAGCTTCATACGCTGCAAAACACAAAAAATCAATGTTTTTCCAAGCAAACTCATCATATTGTGAAGTTTGTCACCCAGTTAAATTTGATTTCAAATCAAAAGCAGAATTTTACGCAGCACTTGGTAATGCCAAAGAGCTTCAAAAACACACTATCTCAAAAGGCGTAAGCTGTGAGGAGTGCCACGGAGCTGGCGGTCACCTTGATGGGGCTACAAATTTTAGAACATCAAACTGCGAACGCTGCCACCAAAGGTTTAACTTTAGCCCAGATCTAGCTCGTGCTAATCCGCTTAATAACGGTAAGCTTGATCTCTCACTTAGCTCTAAATTTAAATCAATGGGACCAGGATGTGGTTCTGAAGGTTCACAATCATACTTTACAGCTCACTATGATAAAGGTATGAGATGTGTTACTTGCCACGATCCACACGATAACACAGGTCCAGTTGTAGGCGATAAGAGCGTAACTGGTATGAACTATAACTCAGAGCAAGGCTATCTAAGCTCATTCTATACTAAACCAAAAATTAGAAAAGAGTGTAAAGATTGCCACGAGACTCAAGCATATATCGCATCTAAAGCAGATACTCACAAAGATAATACTTGTGCATCTTGCCACATGCCATTTATGATGAGTTGTGAGAATTTCTACGCTGTTCAGTTCCAAGACAACGCTGGCTTTGATACTCAAAGAAGATCTCACATCTGGAAGATCATGGTTGATCCAAAAGAGAAATCTCTAGTACCAGGCGATGCTGCTAAAGGTCCAAGAGATGCTAAAGATTGGCACTTTGAGAGAGATAAAAATGGCCATAACTACGTTGACTTGATGTGGGCTTGCGCTAGAACATCTTGGGCTGATAAAGATATGAAAGATACCAAAGGCTGCCATAGCCCAGTATTATCTGAGCTAAAACCAACACTTCACTTCAAAAACCAAAAACAAGTTTATGATGAAGTTATGGGATGGCAAACTCCAGTTAAGAATGAATTCTCTGAAGTTAAGATTGGTATTGAAGGACTTTACTCACTACTTGAGACTAAAAAACTTGATGCAAGTGATAAAGTAAGAGTTTATGAGCTTATCCAAAATGCTCAAGAGATCATCGATATGGTTGAAAAAGATGGTTCGTGGGGTATGCACGGATTTAAATTTACTAAACAAAAACTCGATGCATCAAAAGAGTATATAAAAGAAGCTCAAAGAATTTTGAATAAAAATTTATAGCATTTAGGGGCTAGTTTTAGCCCCTTTAATCTTAAGGGTCCGATATGAAAAATAAGGTTTTAAAATTTACACTACTTCTTAGCTTAAGTACTTCTGGTTTGCTTGCAAATGTAGATTCAAATGAGTCTTATGCTATGGGAGCAACAAGTGGTGGATATGTTTTAAAAGGGTTACTTGAACAAAAACAAATAGGCATTAGCTACGATGCTGAGGCTGTTATCAAAGGTTTTAGTGATGCACTAAAAGGAGAGCTAAAACTAAGCGATGATGAGATAGCAAAGCTACTAAACAAAAGAGCTGAAAATTTAGACAAGATAGTAAAAGAAAAAGAAGCCGCCATACTTAAAGAGAATTTAAAGCAAGGCAAGGCTTTTATGGATAAAAATGCAAAAAATAAAAATGTAAAAACGACAAAATCAAAATTGCAATATGAAATTTTAAAATCAAGCAAAAAGGGAGCGACTCCAAAACAAGAGAGTATCATCATAGCAAACTACAAAGCTAGCTTTATCGATGGTAAGGTCTTTGATGAGACAAAAGAGGCTCCAGCTCATCTTTCTATGCTAAATTTGATCCCAGGTCTTGAAGAGGGCTTAATGCTCATGAAAGAGGGCGATAAGTTTAAATTTGTTATCCCGCCAGAACTTGCGTACGGCGATAGCGGCATGGAGGGCATACCTGGAGGCGAGACTATCGTTTTTGAGATAGAGCTTGTTAAGGTCTTAAAGCCAGGTGAGTTAGCCGAGGCTGCAAAGAAAATTCACGAAAAAGAACTAAATGAGGGCATCAAAAAGCCTCATTAAGATATAAAAATGGAGTTAAAAATGCAAAATCAAAAAAATAGAAGAGCCTTTTTAAAAAGCATGGTAGTTGTGGCTGCTGGTGCTGGTGCGGCAAGTAGTGGTTTTGCTTTTAAGAGTGAAGAAAGTGTAAAAAAACCACACTTTGGTATGATATTTGACCAAAATAAATGTGTTGGCTGTACAGACTGCGAGATAGCTTGCAGAAAGGTAAATTTAGTCCCAAAAGGACAGATGAGACTTTTTATAGAAGATAAGACTAATCCTAAAAATTTACTCGATAAAAGATTTGTAAGAGTATCTTGTCAGCAGTGCGTCGATGCGCCTTGTGTAGCTGTTTGTCCGACCAAGGCTTGTCATAAAGACGAAAAAACTGGCATACAAACTACAAATATAGATGATTGTATCGCCTGTAAATACTGCATCGTAGCCTGTCCATATGATGTGAGATATATCGATAAGGTTACGCACTCAGCTCAAAGCTGTAACTTTTGTGTAGATACAAATTTAAAGGACGAAAAAGAGCCAGCTTGCGTAGAAGCTTGTAGATATGAGGCGATCGTCTTTGGTGATCTTAACGATGAAAATTCGCACATCAGTAAGCTACTAGCCGTAAAAGATAGCATAAGGCTAAGAGCAGAGCTTGGCACAAAACCAAGCCTTAGATATATTCCTAAAGTAAAAATGGGGGTGTAAGATGGATGGTGCATTAAATTTTACTGCAACATTTTCGCATGGAGTAGAGTGGGGCTGGCCGATCGCTGTTTATCTTTTGCTAGCTGGTATGAGTGGTGGAGCGCTAATCGCTGCCATACTTTTAAAACACTATAAAAAGCAAGAGAGCTTTAGCTCATTTTTCAAGGCTGCTTCGCTTTTAGCATTTGTTAGCATCATGCTCGGTATGGTTTGCTTGATAGCTGATCTTGAAAAGCCGCTTTTATTTTGGAAAATTTTGATTAATTATAATTTCACATCAGTTATGTCTATCGGTGTTGCTGGACTTTGTGTATTTATACCGCTTAGCTTTTTGATGTGCCTTTATGCATTTAATGATGAGATTTCAAATTTCTTAGCCAAAAGTTTAAAATCCTTTAGCGCTCTTTTTGCATTAATAATGAAAATTTTAATACCGCTTTATCCATTTTTAAGTCGTATTTGTCTTATTTTTGCTGTAATAATTTGTGCTTATACTGGATTTTTGATCTCAGTTTTGATTAGATTTCCACTCTTAAACACAGCTGTGCTTCCAGCTTTATTTATAGCTTCAGGACTAAGTGCTGGTATAAGTGGCAGTAGCTTGGTCGCAGCCGCTTTATTTAAAGAAGATCCTCATTCAAGCGACCTTCATTCGCTTCATAGCGTAGAATTTAGCGTTTTGGGAGCTGAAATTTTACTCATTTTAATGCTTTTTGTATCGCTTTTGCTTGGTTCAAGTTATCAGCAAAATGCAGCTGTTGCTTTTTATAGTGGCGTTTGGGCAAATTTCTTTTGGCTTGGCGTTGTGCTAGTTGGCTTCATTGTGCCTTTTGTTTTAAATTTTGCATTTGGCAAAAAAGTAGCTAGTCTAAAATTTAGCTTTTATATCAGTTCATTAGCAGCTGTTATCGGTGTTTTACTGCTTAGGGTGTTTATACTTTATGCGGGACAAACTTATAGCATTTAAAGTAGAGGCGAGCGATGAGAATTTTAAATATCTACCGCTTGTCTTTGATATTATTATTTATTCTTGCTTTTGGTGCAGGGCTTGCGACTTTTTTAGAAAATTTTTATGACACACAAACGGCCAGAGTGCTTGTTTATGAAGCGCTTTGGTACGAGTGTGTTATGTTTGCTTGTGCCATTTGTTTAGCCATTAGTATCGTAAAAACCAAGATGTATAAAAAATTTGGCGCATTTTTGATACATCTTGCTTTTATCGTTATCTTCATCGGAGCTGCGCTTACAAGGTATTTTGGCGAAGAGGGCGTTATGCATCTTAGAACCTTGCAAAGCTCAAATGTAATGCAAAGCGTTAAGCCTTATCTTAGAGTCGAAATGCTTGGAGAAAATTTTAGTTATCCATTAAAATTAAGCTTATTTGGTAAAAACGACTTTGAGTTTAAAAATTTTATAGATGGCAAGGAATTTATAATTAACCTGCTTGGATATAAAAAAGATGAGAAAAACGCTCCTGCTACGCTTAGTTTAGAGATAAGCTTTAACGGCGAAAAAAAGAGTGTTAAGCTAAAAGGCGGAGCTGGATATGAGCTGGAGCCAAGTGTGCTAAGTTTTGGTGGGCAAGAGGTGAAATTTTACTTTAGCTCAAAGGCTTTAAATTTACCATTTTCATTAAAGCTTGACGAGTTTATTTTAGAGCGATATGCGGGGCTAAATACTCCATCATCTTATACAAGTAAAGTAAGTATCGCTGGCGGCAAGTACGACATCTCGCTAAATAATCCACTAACGATTGATGGCTATAAAATTTTTCAGTCTTCATACGATCCTGACGAGCTTGGAAGCGCTTTTGAGATCAGCCGTGATCCTGGCAAAATCCCAACTTACATAGGATATTTTTTACTTTGCCTTGGCTTTGTGGCAAATTTATTTAGTAAAAAGAGCCGATTTTTTAGACTGCTAAATTTTATAAAAGGTTCGCAAATTGCATTTTTGGCGATTTTGCTTTTAAATGCTACTCCAAATTTTGCTAATGAAAATAATAAAAATTTAGACGCTCATGCAAGCAAATTTGCCAAAATTTTAACTCAAGCTGATAGCAGAATCGCTCCAGCTGGCTCTTACTCAAGAGCTGTGATAAGTAAAATTTCAACCAAAACCACGCTATTTGGGCTTAGCAGCGAGGAGCTAATGCTCTCTTTTGCCATCTCGCCAAAAGAGTGGATGGACAAAAGGATAGTAAAGATCACAAGTGAGCGTGTGGGCGAGCTTTTGGGAGTTAATGAGAAATTTGCTAGTTTTAACGATGTCTTTAATGAAAATGGCGAGTATAAGCTTGCTAAATTTGTAGAAGCTGCAAATGAGAAACCCGTCTCGAAAAGAGATAAATTTGACAACGACGTTATCAAATTTGACGAGAGATTAAATGTCTTGTATCTTGCACTAAAGGGAGAAATTTTAAAATTTATACCAGCTAAAAATGGCGATAAATTAACGTGGCTAGGCGTAAATGAAGCCTTTGGCTCAAGCGAAATTTCGAATGAGCTTAAAAGCGTTTTAGGCGCTTATATAGAAAATTTAAGCCTTTGCGTAAAAAGTGGCGAGTGCAAAGAGGCTGATAGGAGCTTGGAGAAAATTTCAAGCTATCAAAGAAGCACTCTAGGCTCTCTTGCGCTAAGCGAGGGAAAGGTTGAGCTTGAGGTGCTTTATAACCAAATGGAAATTTTTAAATTTCTTATATATTTTTACATGATTCTTGGGCTAGTTTCGCTCGCTCTTGGTTTTTATAGGCTATTTTCTGGAAAGAAATTTAGATTTGAAAGCGCATTAAGCCTTGCATTTTATTTTGGCTTTGCGGTGCATTTGTTAAATTTAGCTCTTCGTGCTTATATCTCAGGGCATGCACCTTGGAGTGATGCCTATGAGAGCTTAGTGTATATCTCGCTTGCAAGTGTACTAGCTGGAGTTTTATTTTTTAAACATCAAAGCTTTGCTCTTGGAGCTGCTTCACTTTTTGCAAGTGTGAGCTTGCTTGTAGCTCATCTAAATTTTATAAATCCACAAATAACAAATCTAGTTCCAGTTTTAAAGTCATTTTGGCTTAGTGTGCATGTAAGTGTCATCACGGCAAGCTACGGCTTTTTAGGCTTTAGCTTTGTGCTTGGGCTTCTTGGGCTTCTTTTAATGGCTATAAAAAATCAAAAAAACGAGCAAAAGCTTAGCGAGCAGATAAGATACCTCACCGCAACTAATGAGCTAAGCCTCATCATAGGACTTAGCTTGCTAACTATTGGAAATTTCCTTGGCGGTGTCTGGGCAAACGAGAGCTGGGGTAGATACTGGGGCTGGGACAGCAAAGAGAGCTGGTCGTACATTACGATAATTATTTATGCCATTGTGCTTCATTTAAGATTTATTCCAAGATTAAAAAATATTTTTACCTTTTTAGTAGCTAGCGTACTATCTTTTAGTTCAGTTATTTTTACCTATTTTGGTGTAAATTTCTATCTAAGCGGACTTCACTCATACGCAAATGGCGATGGATTTAGCGTTTCAAATTTGCTTTATTTGCTTTTAATGCTCTTGGCTTTGCTAATCGCCTTTGCTTATAGAGGTAAGGATATAAAAGAGATTTAGGAGATATGATGAAAAAGAGTTTGGTTTTATTGTTTGCTTGTTTGGGACTATTAAATGCTGGCTATATCAAAGAGGCTTTAAGCGCAAAAGACGATCACAATAAGCTAGCACAAATTTATGAAGATGCTTGCGATAAAGAGAAAAAGGCATCAGGCTGCTACAATCTAGCTGTGCTTTACAGCAGGGGCGACGGCAACGTCAAAAAGGACGAAGCAAAGGCGGCTATACTTTATGAAAAAGCTTGTGATCAAAATTTCTCTATGGCTTGTAGCAACCTTGCTACGCCTATGAAAAAGGCAAAGGTGTGGAGAAAGACCTAGCAAAAGCAGTTAAATTTTATGAAAAGGCTTGCAAGGCAGGTGATGGCATAGGATGTAGCAACCTTGGCTATCTATACGCGCAGGGTGAAGGTGTAGAAAAAGACTATGCAAAAGCCAAAGCAAACTACGAAATGGCTTGTGCAAACGAAGCTGGCATAGGGTGTGATAATCTTGGATTTTTATATGTTTATGCACAAGGCGTTGATCAAAACCTCACAAAAGCCACAAAACTTTACGAGCAAGCGTGCATATATGGATATGAAAAGGGCTGCAATAATTACGCTATCATGCTAGCTGAAGGCAAAGGTGTAAAAGAAGACGTGGAGAAAGCACGTGAAATTTTTACTAAAAGCTGTAAAAATGGCTTAAAAGAAGCGTGCGAGAATTTAGAAATTTTAGGAAAGCATTGATGCTTGATAAAGTTAGCTCAGTGGCATTTAAAGCTTATAAATATAAATATAAAAATAAAAAATACTAAAGGAGATAATTATGATTTTACGTTCTATCTTGGGTTCAGCACTGCTAGCAACCATACTTTTTGGTGCCTCGGCAAATGAGCAAACTGTCAAAATGAAACCGATGTTTCAAAGCGTGGATCCTAGTAAGGCTACACTAGTAGGAAGTGGCGAGGGCAAGGAGTATTGTGCTGTTTGTGGAATGAATTTGGTTAAATTTTATAAGACTAATCACGTCTACAATGGCAAACAAGTAGCGTCACTACACTGCCTATACGAGCTAACAGAAGGCAAGATCCCAAGCGAGGCACAAGTCGTTGATACTAAAAATCTAAATTTAATCGATGTCAATAAAGCTTTTTATGTCGTTGGTAGTAGTGTCAAGGGCACAATGACTAGAAATAGTAAATATGCCTTCTCAACCGAGGCTGATGCAAAAGAATTTCAAGCAGAAAATGGCGGCGAGATAATGAATTTTGCTAAAGCTTACGAGATCGCTGGACAGGATTTTGAAGGCGATAATAAAATGATAAAAGCTAAGCGTGAGGACGGCGTTTACGTACATGGTAAGGAATTTTACGAGGCAAACTGCGACAAAACTGATCCAAAAAGCTTTAAGGCTATCTCTGAGCTAAAAGCTCATCTTAAAAAAGTATGCGACGCAAAAGAGGCTAACAAAGCTCCAGAGTACGACAAGCACTTGCAAGCCGCTGCTCTTTATCTATGGGACGCTCCAGCAAATTTAGGTACTAGCAACCAAGCCTCAAAACCTAAACAAGAAATAAAAAAACCTGAGAGAATAGTCGTACCAAAAGGTGCAAGATGTGCGGTATGTGGCATGCTTGTCAAAAATTCTCCATGGGCGACGCTCATCAAAGCAGATGGCAAGGATTATTATTTTGATGGCGTAAAAGATATGGCACAATTTTATTTTGCGGATAGCAAAATGAAAGATGCTTATGTGAGCGATTATTACACGCTAGAAAAGCTTGATGCAAAAGATGCGTTTTATGTTCATGGCTCAAACGTTTATGGACCAATGGGCGATGAGTTTATCCCATTTAAAGATGAAGCAAAGGCAGTGAGCTTTTTAAAAGATCATGCTGGCAAAGGTGTCATAAGATTTGACGAGATAAAGAATTTTATCGGTAAATAGTGTGAAATTTCTAGTTTTTTTGGCGTTATTTTTTGGACTTTCTTATACGCTTTTAGCGGCACACTATCTTAGCTTTGATCATAAAGCAAAGCAAGATGAGCTAAGAGAAATTTCTAAGATAACAAGAGCAAATGCTGCTTTTAGTTTTAATCAAAAGGGGCAAAAAGGCTTTGTCTATGATAGGTAAAAATTTTATAAACTACGCCGCGGTTCTGCTTTTTAAAGATAGAAAGGATCACCTTTTTAGCTTTTGCCTCTTTGCACTCATTATATTTGTGCTAAGCTCGGTACTTTTCATTTCTGGATCGATCCAACATGATCTTATAAATTTAGTAAAAGATAGATCCAGTATCGTAGTGAGCGCATTTCGTGCTGGCAAAAATGATCTCATGCACCCTGGCTATATCTACGATATCTCGAAGATCGATGGCGTAAGTGATGTAAGGGGCGTGGTTGATGGAGAGTACTACTTCGTTCAAAAGCGTGTTTGGTTTCATCTATATGAAGATGATAGCTTAAAAGAGGATGAGATGATCGTCGGAGAAGGTGTAAAGGCGGCGATGAATGAGCTTTACTACGACGAGAGCTTTAATTTTTTGACTGAAGAGCGCATGATACCAGTAAAGATATTAAAGACCATGCCGGTACAAAGTGGCTTAATCACAAATAACGCTATATTTTTGCATCCAAATACGCTAAGGGCTATCTTAAATTTAAAAGATGAAGAGTATACAAAGCTCTACGTTGAGGTGCCAAACACCGACGAGATCAGTGAAGTAGCTTTAAAGATAGAGAATTTATATCCAAATTCTTTCGCTCTTAGTATAGAAGATGAGGTGGCTAAGGTTAGGCACCTTTACTATTATAAGGGTGGAATTTTTATGAGCATTTATGTTAGCGTTATGCTTATATTCTTTGTCTTGCTTAAAAACCAAATTTCACTCGCCTATGGTAGTAAAAAGCGCGAAATAGCTATTTTAAGAAGCATTGGTTTTTGTATAAAAGACATTATATTTTTAAAATTTATACAAAATTTCATCGTTAGTGTTAGTGCTTTTTTGCTAGGTGTTATGCTGGCTTATCTCTTTGTTTTTGTATTAAATGCTCCACTTTTAAAAGGGATATTTTTAGGTGATGAGCTTTTAAATTTTACAAATTTCACGCCTATTTTAGAGTTTGATAAGCTCTTTTTGATCTTTGTTTTTGGTGTTATACCATTTTTAGCATTTGTGCTCATACCTTCATGGCGAGTAGCAAGTAGTGACATAAATGAGGGGCTGAAATGATAAATATAAGAGGTGTTAGCCTAGTTTATAACCAAAACAAACAAAATGAGTTTTGTGCTTTAAAAAATATAAATTTAGATATTAATGACGGCGAGTTAGTGATACTAAAAGGCATTAGTGGAAGCGGTAAAAGCACCCTACTTTCACTTATTGCCCTACTTCAAAAACCAACTAGTGGAGAAATTTTGATAGATGGCACTAACATCGCAAAGTTACCTGATGCCTTTTGCTCCGAGTTTAGACACAAAAGGCTTGGACTTGTATTTCAAAATTTTAACCTCATCGAGGGACTAAGTGTATATGAAAATTTACTAGCTCCATTTGCTCTAACAAATTTCAAGGCAAATGTGCGAGATGAGATGATAAAGAGGGCACTTGAGCTTGCAAACATCTCTCACAAAAGAGATGAAAATGTATCAAATTTAAGCGGCGGCGAGCGTCAAAGATGTGCGGTAGCTAGGGCTTTATCTATGGATGCTAACATCATCTTGGCTGATGAGCCAACGGCAAATTTAGACAGACAAAACGCACATGCATTTTTAGGCTTGCTAGAGTCTTTTAAAGCTCTAAAAAAGAGTGTTATTGTCGCTACTCACGATAGCATTTTTGATGAGCTAAGTGCAACAGATAGGGTTGTCAGCTTGCAAAATGGAGAGATAGTATGAGTGTCTTTTTATCAAACGCCGTTATTGCCTTTTTGTTAGCGGAGTTTGTACTGTTAGTTTTGATGAGTATTTCGCTCTTTTACGTCGTTAGGATCGTGAGGTCGTGGGACTACAATGCACTAACATCGCTTCAATACTCACTTGAAAAGCAAAACTATCTTGTAAATACGATCTTGCTTTTTTGCGTCTGCATAAAGATCGTTTTGTTTATATTTTTTGCACTTTGCCTAAATGAGCTCTCTGACATCGTACCTGGTGCTATGTGCTCGGCTGGAGTGATCGGCTCGAATAAATTTGGTGGTATATTGATGCTCACTAAAATTTTGCTGATCTTTGGGCTTGGCATTTGGCTGGTTATAAATAAGCTTGACTTGCAGGCTCTAAATTTCCCTTATCTAAAGAAAAAATACGCCATTTTTATCTGCCTTTTTGTCATGATATTAGTCGAACTTGGTATAGAAATTTCGTTTTTTTACAATATCCCACTAAAAGTGCCGGTCTTTTGCTGTTCTGTTACTTTTCAAGCTCCAAAGTTACCATTTGGCTATACAAATTTTGGCTTAGTGAGTGCATTTTATGTGCTCTTTTTTGTCATTTTGGTGCTAAATTTCTTAAAGCAAAGCATGGCAAGCTTTGTGGCAAATTTGCTATTTTTGGTGCTTAGCTACTACGCCATCACCTATTTTTTTGGCCTTTACGTTTACGAGCAACCAAACCATAAATGTCCATACTGTATGCTAAAAGGTGACTATTTTTATGTTGGCTACCTTATCTGGGGTAGTTTGTTTCTCGGTGTATTTTACGGCCTTATGCCATATCTTGTTGAGATAATCACAAAGACAAACTACTCACACAAGCTTAAATTTTCATCGATCTGGCTAGGTATTTGCGTGCTGATATGCTCGCTTTATGTCCTAAAATATTATTTGTTAAGAGGATTTTTATTTTGATAAAGCAAATTTTTTCTTTGTGTTTGTTGGCTCTAGTTCTAGCTGTGCTTGCCTATAATGCCGACATAAGTGATGATAAAATTTTAGTTTTAAATAATGGCAAATCAGAGCCGATCGAGCAACTTACGCCAAATAAATTTATATGTTATGAGAGTAGGACGCTTATCGCTGATAACAACGATACAGCCCAGGCAATCATGCCAAACGGCGACATCTACTTTTTTAACGACATCACAAATTCTTTCATCTGGTATATGGCGCAAAAGAGCAAAGATAAGATCAAGCTATATGTCTATTCAAGAGATACGAATCGCTACATCCTAGCGCAAAATGCGTGGTATTCAAGGGTTGATATCACGCCTATGGGATATGGCATAGGGGCGTACGAGTTTCACACGTATGGCATAAACGACAACTACTTTAAAGAGGTCTTGCTATACGCAGCACGCGGTGAAACGTTGCTAAATCCATACATAAACATCCTACTTTCAGAAAATAAGATATAAATTTGTAAAGATATTTTTTAGTCTTATTGCCTTAAATAATATTTTTATATAAACATATTATTTGTTAATTTGATATCAATTTTTATACTTTGTCTAGTTTTTTTTATCTTTTAATTGCTGAATTTGCTTTTCTAAACTTGCTATCTTTTTTTCTTTTGGTGTTAAAACATCCATTGCTAAAGCAATGGATAAAATTATAATAAATAGAACACCCAATAATGATATCATAAAAGTTAATTCATAGTATTTATCAAAA
Organism: Campylobacter concisus; assembly: GCA_002092835.1. Taxonomy (NCBI): domain Bacteria; kingdom Pseudomonadati; phylum Campylobacterota; class Epsilonproteobacteria; order Campylobacterales; family Campylobacteraceae; genus Campylobacter; species Campylobacter concisus. The sequence continues at coordinate 124,989 of LVWL01000001.1, forward strand.
AACTTTTGTTTTTTCTGAGCCAATGAACTATCTGATGATATATATAAATCATTTTGTGAATATAAGATATCTGTGTCTATACAAGAAAGACCTGTAAATTTTATTTGAATTTTAGCTTTTTCTTTTTGTCTAAGTTCTGGAATTTGGATAAAGTTTGCTTTTGTTTTATTAAACTCAATATTTTTAATATCGCTATTTATTTCAATATTATTGAATGGGGTTTCATAGATATTTGGGATTTTAACTTGAATATTTTTTTCATTAAAATTTGAATTATTTTCTATGCTTAAATTAATTAGGGTTATACATTGCTTGTATTCATAGCTATTATGTTTTTCAATTGATTGATAATTGGCGGACTTTACTTGATATTCTAAGTTGCCCGCGCTATATTTAGAAATAGCTATCTGTGCAAGAAAAGTTGAAATAATAGTAGCTACAATGGTTACCGCAGTATTTAAAATATTTTTCAAATTTTATCCTTAGTATCTAACGTTATTAACCTTTAAAAAGTCTCTTAGGTCTTCATATTCGCTATTTTCGAAGTAGCGCCATTTGCCAGGCTTTAGCATATCAAGGCTAACACGTCCAAAGCTAACCCTTTTTAGATCCATTACTTCAAGGTCAAAGTAGCCAAAGAAGCGGCGAAGCTCCCTATTTTGCCCCTCGTTGATGATTACCTTTAGTTTTGTATAGCCACCACTTGAGCCAAAGACTTTGTAGGCTAGAAAAGGCTTAAATTCCATTGATTTTATAGTGGTTTTTGCGTGAGCGCCTTTGGTGGCGTCCTTGGCGAAAAAGCCATTTGTCATCGCCTCAATTACCTCTTTTGTCACTTCGCCTTTTACCTTTAGATAGTATTCGCGCTCTAAGTCACTATTCATGAGCGCTGTGGCGATTGCTGGGGCGTCAGTTAGTAAAAGTAGTCCCTCGCTTGCATAGTCTAAGCGCCCTACGCTAACAAATTTAGCAAATTTCTTATCTAATGTGTCGTAGATCGTCTTTCGTCCGCGGTCATCTTTTTTGCTAACAAGCTCACCCTTTTGTTTATGATAAACGATAACAGTAAATTCCTTTTTTAGCTTTATCAAACGACCATTTATACGCACTTTATCATCTTCATCCACACTTGTGGCAAGGTCGCTAACCACACGTCCTGCTATGCTAACCTTACCAGCTTTTATCAGCTCATCTGCCTCACGGCGTGAGTAGTTTGTGTTGTGTGAGATAAATTTATTAAGTCTTGTTTTTTCCATTTTTATAGTCCTAAATTTGCAAGGTCATGGATGTGTAAAACACCAACAGGTACGCCATCTTCCACAACGGCCAGAAGCTGAATTTTATATTTTTCTATCAAAGCTAACGCATCCACGGCTAACATTTCCTTGTCGTTTATCTCTTTTGGATGCAAGGTTGCAAATTTCATCGCTGGCTCGTCTAGATCAAAGTCTTCTCTCATAAGCGCACGTCTAAGATCGCCGTCGCTTAAAATAGCATTTAATACACCATCTTTATCGACGATTAGGACCGTGCCAAGTTTACCGTGTGTCATAGTATCGATTGCTTTTTCTAGGCTCGCATTCCAGCGAACTATCGGTAAATTTTCGCTTCTCATCACATCTTTTACCTTTAAAAATAGCCTCTTGCCAAGGCTGCCACCTGGATGAAAATTTGCAAAGTCCTCTTTTTTAAAGCCTCGCCTTTGCATCAAACAAACAGCCAACGCATCGCCAAGAGCTAACGTTAGTGTGGTTGATGCTGTTGGAGCAGCGTTTAATGGGCAGGCCTCTTTCTCTATGTCTATACTAATAAATACATCGCTAAATTTACCAAGCGAGCTTGTTTTGCTCCTTGCCATGGCGACTATTTTTACGCCAAAGCGCTTTACGTGAGGTAAAATTTTGATAAGCTCATCGCTTTCGCCACTAAAACTAATGGCTAACAAAACGTCGTCTTTTTCTATCATGCCAAGATCGCCGTGCATAGCCTCTGTTGGGTGTAAGAAAAAGCTTGGTGTACCAGTGCTTGCAAGCGTGGCAGCGATCTTTGCGCCTATGTGACCGCTTTTGCCTACGCCTGTTACTATTACCTTGCCTTTTGTATTAAATATCAAATTTACAGCATCTTCTATCTCTAAGTTTTTGGCATGTCTTAAAAGCTCGTTTGCTTCTATCTTCAAAACTTCGGCTGCGATTTGGTTGATTGTTTGCATAAATTTCCCTTACATTAGATAGATAATCGGCACGATAGTTGGGTACTTTTTGACCTTTCTAAAGATATGCTTTCTAATCACTTGACGTACTTGTGACTCGAGTAGTCTGCCATCTTTTAAAAGCTCCTCTTTGACGTTGCTTAAAAACTGCGTCAAAATTTCTTGCATCTCTTTGCTAAACTCCGCATCTTGTTTATTGCCTACAAGTCCGTAGCTAATGACACGAGGCTTGTTTATTAGCTTTGCGCCATGACGTGAAATTTGAGCGATTATCATGACGACACCTGCTTCGGCAAGATTTTGTCTATCGATGACGACATCGTCTGATATTTGTTTATTTATTTGATTGTCTATGAAGACTTTACCAGTTTTTACCGTTTTTACACGTTTTAAGTATTTTTGACAGATCTCCATTTGATCGCCATCGCTCATTAGATAGATATTTCTCTCGTCTACGCCGCAGCTTATAGCTGTCTCTTTATGCTTTGCGATGTGATTGTACTCGCCGTGAACTGGCAAGAAAAATTTTGGTTTTATAAGACGTAGCATTAGCTTTTGTTCTTCTTGTGCTGCGTGACCGCTGACGTGGATCTCGCTAAAGTCTTGATAAGCGACACTTGCACCTGATTTTATTAGGAAATTTAATACAGTTGAGATACTGCTTTCATTACCAGGGATCGCCTTTGAGCTGATTATTATCTGATCGGTTGGTTTTATTTTGATGTATTTGTGTTCATCGGTAGCCATTCTGTAGAGTGCGCTCATAGTCTCACCCTGAGAGCCTGTAGTGACAATCAGCACTTCGTTATCTTTAAATTTGCCGACTTCGTTAGCATCGATAAAAATTTTCTTATCGAGTTTGATATAACCAAGCTCCATTGCAGTATATAAATTTCTCTCCATTGATCTACCGATGACGCAGACCTTGCGGTTGTATTTTAGCCCCCACTCGATTGCTTGATAGACGCGGTGGATGTTTGAGCTAAATGTGCTCATTATGACGCGACCCTTGGCCTTTGAGAAAATCGCATCAAAGGTTTTGCCCACGCTGCTTTCACTTTTAGTAAAGCCCTCTCGGTAGCTGTTCGTGCTATCGCTCATTAGGCACAATACACCTCTTTCGCCGTAGTATGCAAGTCTGCCAAGGTCGGTTGGATAGCCATCTATCGGTGTGTGGTCAATCTTAAAGTCACCCGTATGGATGATGGTGCCCGCCTTTGTCGTGATGGCTAGCGCGCTAGCATCGATGATAGAGTGTGTGATGTGTATCCATTCAACCTCAAAGTCGCCTATTAGATATGGCTTTCTTTTTTCGACAGAGCGGAAAAGCGAGCGCTCCTGCTTTAAGCCGTGCTCTTCGAATTTGTTATTTATCATGCCAAGCGGCAAAGGTGTGGCGTAAATCGGAAATTTAAACTCTTTGTAAAAATATGGTACCGCGCCGATGTGATCTTCGTGTGCGTGAGTGATGATGACGCCTTTTATCTTGTCTTTTATTTTTCTAACATAGTCAAAGTCAGGGATTAGTATATCCACGCCGTGCATGCTCTCGCTCGGAAAACTCATGCCGATATCAACGATGATGGCGCTGGTTTCGGTTTCAAAGATAGTCATATTTCCGCCGATCTCGCCTAGCCCGCCAAGTGGAGTTATGCGAATTTTATACTCACTTGAGTTTAGATACTTCATTGGCTCCAGACGAAGCTCGTGAACGGCCTTGTTTGCCACCATTGCACTTGCGATATCTTGCTGCCATTGTTCATTGCCGTTTAGCTTAGCTGGTAAATTTTTCTTTGGCTTTTTAGCCTTTTTTGGTTTATCTTTTTGTTCTTGTGTTTTGGTTTTTGTTTCTTGTGATTCTTGTTTTTGCTCTTTTGGCTTATTGTTTTCGCCATTTTTGTTTTGATTTTTGTTATTTCTTGGCTTTTTTGGGCGAGAATTTTGGCTCTTTGGCTCGGCGTGCGCTTCATTCTCAGCCTGCTCTACTGCAAAAAAGTTATCTATCACGCTTTTGCTTGCTAGTGAAGCTTGCTCGGTGGTTTCGCCTTCTTGTTTTGGTTTATTTTTTGGTCTAAATCTTCGTCTTTTGTTGTTTTTGCTTTGGTTGGTTACAACTTTCTCTTCGTTTTTGTCGTTCATTATCTTCCTTTAATCTTTCAAATACTTTTAGATAAGAATCGACATCTAGCTCGTGTGGACGCAAATTTTGAGCTAAGCCTAGGTCTTCAAAAATTTCTTCTAATGCTTTTTTTTCGAAATTTGTAGATAAATTTTTCAAAAGCGTCTTTCTTGGCGAAACAAACGCAGCTCTTAAAAATGCTTTAAAAGCCTCGTATTGTTTCACATCTTTGAAAATCCCGTCTTTGCCAAAAATCTTTTTTGTTTTTTGTAGTTTGATGACCGAAGATATGACCTTTGGAGGTGGATTAAAAAGCTTTGCATCCACGTCGAACAAAAGCTGACACCTACCTTGAAGTGAAGCGAGGATCGATAAAGAGCTAAATTCTTTATCCTTGCTCTTTGCACTAAATTTAAGAGCAACCTCTTTTTGTATCATCACAATAAGCCCAAGGCATTTTTCGTCATCTATCGCATTTAGGATCATCTTCGTAGCAACATAATAGGGCAAATTTGCGACCAAAAAGTAGTTCTCACTACTTAGTCCGCCCTCTTCTTGCCACTGCTCTAAAGCATCTTTACAAAAAAGTTTTAATTGTCCATTTTGTATCTCATTTGCAAATTTGGCCTTTAAAATTTGAAACAGCTCACAATCTATCTCAAAACAGGTCGTCTTGTAAATTTGCAAAAGTCTAAATGTCAAATCACCTAAGCCAGGCCCAATCTCAACGACGTTTGCTACGTCCTTGGGTATCGCTTGGATGATCTTGTCTAGTGTCGCTTTGTCTTGTAAAAAATTCTGTCCAAAGTGCTTTTTTGCCTTTATCATAGCCGCGATATTAGCCAAAGATTACTTATACTATGATTACAAGTTTAGTTTAATCATATATAAAATGGATTATAATCACTAAATAATAACGAAATAGGGCATAAATTTGAGCAAGGCAAATACCTTAAAATACTTTTTATTATCACAATATTTAGAGCCAAAAACCTTAGATGAGCCAAAAAAGACAAATACCAAATTTAAAAAATCAATAGACCTTGACATCGCAAATTTCGATGAGAAATTTATGCAAATTTTAAGAGCATTTGATAGCTCGCTTTTAAAAAATGGTATAGAAATTTCGATTTATGGCGGCATTTTTGAGACTGACTTGCTTGCTATTTATATCTCAAAGCTAGCAAATATTAAATTTGAAAAAAAGCAAATTTTAGATGAGCTACGCTCTGAGCAAACGAGCTTTGATAAGGCATTTTGCTATAAATTTAAGCTTGCCGGTGATTTGGTATTTTGCAAAAATGAGCAAAGTTTTGCTTTAAAAGATGTAAATTTAGATGATGATTTAACTCTATTTTTTACACCAAACTCGTCTGATGATCTTTTCATCTCAACAGCTCCTTGGGCAATGGCTCGCCTAGATTATCTAAAAGAGATAAGCCAAAGTGATTTTAGCAAAGAGTGTGAGCGCATCAAGGATAAAATTTCTATCCACAAAGAGAAAATGAGGCTTAGCGACTATGTAAAAGCAGTCCATGAGGAGCTAAAAAGCTCGCTAAAGACGCCATTTTGCAAAGATGTGATCAGGCTTGAAGTAAAGATCATAAATCCAAATTTTAAAGAAAATGATAGCCTTTTAAATAGCTTTTTCATAGATGATATAAATTTGCTTATCAAATTTTACGAGTCAGGCAGGACGCACGAGCTAACGGATCAGTTTTTGGATGAGGGCAGTGAGAATAAATTTGAAAGACTTGATGTAAGAGATGAGCAAAATAAAAGGCTTGTTAGAGATTTCTTTAAAGCAGAAGAGTATCCAAGATCAGCCTTTGCTAGCGACTTTGCTTTAAATTTTTCACAGCAAATTGCCGTTAATAACATCATTAAAAAATTTAAAGAAAAAAGTGGTGGAATTTATAGCGTAAATGGTGCTCCAGGCACTGGTAAAACAACGCTTTTAAAAGACGTAATGGCTGAAGTTGTTACGCTTAGAGCGATGAAGCTCGCACAAATGAGTAGACATGATATCTTTTCTCCAGTTCGAGATAGTAGCGATAAGGTGCTTTATTTTACTCTAAATAAAGAACTTCAGGGCTATGAGATGGTTGTTAGCTCTTGCAATAACGGTGCGGTTGAAATTTTAAGTAAAGAGCTTAGCCAGTTAAAAAGTATTGGTAGTTATGCAGGCGAGATTGATTATTTTAAATTTATAGCTACAAGGCTTCTCTCGGCTGATGAAAAGACAAATTTTGGAGAAAAATCTTTTATCTCAAAACCTGCATGGGGGCTTTTTTGCATACCTCTTGGCTCAAAGCAAAATAAGTCAAATTTTGTTTTTAACGCGATTAATGGCGTAAAGATCGAAAAAACACATAGTCAGTTTGAAGATATTTCAAAAGAATTTAAAGAATTTATAGAACAAGATGGCTTTTTAATGGGGCTTGGCAAGTATTTGGCTACTGGCGAAGGAATTGATGATTACGACGAGGCAAAGGAGAAATTTAATCAAGCCCTACACGAAGTAAATCTACTTTTTAGCGAGATCAGGATCAAAGAAGAGGAGCTAAAAAGTATAAATAGTGAGCTTATGAATATCGATAAAAGACTTGATAACTATAATTCAGCAAAGCAAATAGACGAGCTTTTAAAACCACTAATAGACGAGCTAGATTTGAGCAAAAATGAGCTAGAGCAAAAGGCTACGGAAGCTAACGAGCTAACAAAACTTATTGGTCAAAATGAAATTTTGCAAGAGTATCTGAGTGCGCCTATAAAGCCATCATTTTTTATTTTCCAGCAAATTTTAAGGACGCAAGCTTTTGAAAAATATAACAATGAAGCACAAAAAGTTAGTGAGATAAATCGCCAAATAGCCGAGCAAAATTTGAAAGCAAGTAAACAAAATAGTGAAAATAAAGAGAAGAGTGAAGCAAAAATAAACGAACTAAAAGTTCAAATATCTCAGCTTGAAGAGAAAATTTTAGAACTTAACACCAAGATAGATCATCTCAACAAGCTTAATGATGACTTTATTAGACGTCAAAAATTAATTGGTAGAAGCGAAGAGCTTGATAGCTTTTTAAATGGTAGTTTTAATCAGAGTAATGAAGAAATACAAAAGAGCATGCCATTTATGATGGAGCTTGGCCTTGATGAGAAATTTCATAAGACAAAGCTTTTTAACGCAAGAATCAAGCTTTTTAAAGAAGCGCTTAATCTGCATAAAGCCACTATCTTTGCTTGCAAAGAAGCTGTTAGAACAAATTTACGAGCTCTTAGTGTTATATTTAATGATGAAAAAATGGCTGAGAAAAACAGGCTTGAGGCTAAAGATAGACGCGAAATAATAAAAGGATTATTTTTACTAACGCCAGTTGTTAGTTCTACTTTTGCATCTTTTAATAATAGCTTTAAAGAGCTACTAAATGGCGATATAGGTTTGCTCTTAATAGATGAGGCAGGGCAGGCAAATTTAACTAACGCATTAGGCGCATTGCTTCGTTCAAACATGGCTGTTGTAGTTGGCGATCCACTTCAACTTGAGCCTGTTGTAACATTACCACCAGCTTTAAATAACGCTATTTTACGCTACTGTGATGCAAAGGATGAGTTTAATCTACTAAAATCATCAGTTCAACTTCGAGCCGATAAAGTACAAAATATTGGTACATGTATAAAAGGAGAGGGTAAGTCCATTTGGGTTGGTTCGCCACTTATCGTTCATAGAAGGTGCACCAACCCTATGTTTAAAATTTCAAACGAAACAACATATGATGATATGATGATACTTGGCAGAAGTAGTGAAAGTAAACTTAGTGATCCTAATATCAAAACAGAATGGATTGATGTTAATAGTGATGAATGGATAGGTAATTATAATAAAGCCGAAGGTATGATCGTTAAAGAGCTTTTAGATGGTAAGCTAGCCAAGCTAAAAGATAGCGTTAAGATAATAACACCTTTTAAAGATGTTTGTAAAAATTTAAAAGGGGCTGGTACCATTCACACCATGCAAGGCAAAGAAGCCGATGTTGTTATCTTTGTTCTTGGTGGTGCTACAAAAGGTGCTAGAGCATGGGCTGCTAGTACGCCAAATTTACTAAATGTAGCACTAACAAGAGCAAAAGAGGTTGTTTATATAGTTGGTAACCGAGAAAATTGGTCTAATCTGCCATATTTTGAGGTAGCTGCTAGAAAAATAGATAAAGGACAGATTTGAATCATTTTGCAAAACGCATAATCCCATGCCTTGATGTAAAAGATGGCAGAGTCGTAAAGGGTGTAAATTTCGTAGGACTTGTCGATGCTGGTGACCCAGTCGAGATAGCTAAAAGATACAACGACGAAGGTGCTGACGAGCTTTGCTTTTTGGATATCACAGCCTCTCACCTTGGTCGTGATACGATAGTTGATGTCGTAAAAAAGGTCGCAAGCAAGCTTTTTATACCCCTAACCGTTGGTGGAGGTATACGCACGATAGACGATATCTCACGCCTTTTAAATGCGGGCTGCGACAAAGTGAGCCTAAACTCATCGGCGATAAAAGATCCAAATTTGATCGATGAGGCAGCTAAGAAATTTGGCTCGCAATGTGTTGTCGTAGCAATTGATGCTAAAAAGACCGAAAATGGTTATAGTGTTTTTATAAATGGTGGCAGGATCGATACTAAAAAAGACGCCTTTTCTTGGGCTAAAGAGGTTGAGTCGCGCGGAGCAGGGGAGATATTGCTAACGTCTATGGATAACGATGGCGTCAAACAAGGTTTTAACCTTGAGCTAACAAGAATATTTAGTGCGCTTTCTATACCAACTATCGCAAGTGGCGGCGCTGGTAAGATAGAGCACTTTAAAGAGGCTTGTGAAGCCGGGGCTGATGCGTGTTTAGCTGCTTCGATATTTCACTTTGGCGAAATCGAGATAAAAAAACTAAAAGAGTATCTCAAGGCAAATGGCGTTGAAGTTAGGCTCTGATGTTAGTTATCTCTGCTGGAAAAAACGAAATTTTTGACTTTGCTTTGCCAATGGGTGTAGGGCTAGTTGATATGGCGATAAATTTGACAAAATTTTTGCAGAAACGAGCATGTATTCTGGCAGATGAAAAGGGTATAAATTTAAAAAATATCGATCCGCACTATCTTGCAAAGATTGAAACTAAATTTGCAAACTCATCAAATCCAGAGCTACAAAATCTAATCCGAAATTTGTCAAAAAATCCTGAACGAAATTTGTATCAGATGCCAGAAAAAATAGTTTTCGTTGGCTCAGCTGGTCTTTATAAAGATGGTGAAATTTTACAAATTTATGAAAGTTCGGTTGGGGCAAATATTGAAATTTCTAGCGTAGAAAATAGATCTTACTCGCCTATCGAGTGTGAAATTCCTTCTATTGTTTCACGTGGAACTATCAAAACAAATTCATCAAATTTCATAACTACAGACAAAAATTTGGCTCATAAGATGTTTGAAAAGGGTTATTTTTTAGAAAATATGGAGTTTTTTTCTGTTCTAAAAGTGGCTCAAATTTTTAAAATTCCAGCTTATGGAATTTTCGTAGCGACAAATTTTTGTGATGAAAATGCACATGCTGATTTTATAAAAAATCACTCTGCAGCCAAAGAGCTACTAACAAAATATATAAAGGAAAATATGTGATAAATTTGCTTGATCTTAGTATTGATGAGCTAAAAGAGTTAGTTTCTCCACCATTTAGAGCAACACAAATCTACGAGTGGATATATAAAAAAAATGCAACCGAATTTAGCCAAATGCTAAATTTACCTAAAGATATGCGTCAAGATCTGGCTGAAAAATTTTATATCGATCCTTTAAAATGTGTAAAATTTGAGCAAAGTAGTGATGGTTCGATCAAGTATCTTTTTGAGCTAAAAGATGGGCTAAAGATAGAGAGTGTCTTACTCCCGATGAAAGAAGAGATTAGTGATGAGAATGGAAAGATCAGTCGCCATGCTCGCTATACGGTTTGTGTTAGTTCGCAGGTTGGCTGTAAAATGGGATGTGCTTTTTGTCTAACAGCAAAGGGCGGGCTTGTTAGAAATTTGACTGCAGGTGAGATTGTGGGGCAAATTTTATGGATAAAAAGAGAAAACAAAATACCTTATGAAAGACGTATAAATATCGTTTATATGGGTATGGGTGAGCCACTTGATAATCTTGCTAACGTTAGTAAAGCGATCAAAATTTTAGCTCTTAACGAGGGTCTAGCCATATCTCCACGTCGTCAAACCGTTTCAACTAGTGGCTTGGCAGCCAGATAAAAAAGCTTGGCGAGATGGATCTTGGTGTGTTATTGGCCATATCGCTTCATGCTGTTACTAATGAGCTTAGAAGCCGTCTAATGCCGATAAATAAGGCGTATAATATCGAAGCTGTTATGGATGCTGTTAGGGGATTTCCTATCGATATGCGCAAACGCGTGATGTTTGAATATCTTGTTATCAAGGACCTAAATGACAGCGTTAGTGATGCAAAAAAGCTGGTAAAACTGCTGCATGGTATCAAGGCAAAGGTAAATTTGATCTATTTTAACCCGCATGAAGGTAGTGAATTTGGACGGCCTGAGCTTGCTAGCATGCTAAAATTTCAAGAATATCTAAGAGATCATGGTATTACTTGCACGATCAGGCAGAGCAAAGGGCTTGATATAAGTGCGGCTTGCGGACAATTAAAACAACGCAATGAAAATGCAAAATTTAAAGCTATTTCCAGCGATAAAAATTTAAAAACACAGTCGCTTGAAAATAATAGTAAAGCCAGTGTGAGTTAGAATGAGTGCACTTGATATAGCCGAAATAGTCTTTGTTGCTGTTGTGGTTTTACTTGGATTAGGGCTTATTTTAAAAGTTTTAAAAGATGAAAAAGATAGGCATAAATTCTAAGCCTTAACATCAAGATAAAGCCTAGCTCTCATAAAGAAATAAAATGGAGCATTAATTGCATAAACTACAAAATTATCATTGTGGTATTTAAAAGTGATAAACTTTGGCAAAACGTAGGTAAAGGTTTATGAGAAATAGAAATTTATTAAAAATTTTAGACTAAAGTAAGCTCTCTTTTGCATACCTATAAAACTCGCTTTCAGCGTCAAATTTACTTTTTATGTTATAAAAAATTTTATCAAATTTAAAAGAAATTTCATCCGAGTGAAGCAAGAGCCTTTTTGCTCCAGTTAAATTTATCCGTTCACGCTCGCTCATCTCTTTATCTAAAATTTTCTCTATCTGCGGACGTGACAAACCATAAAGTGGTTCGCCAAGTATCTTGTGTTTCACATGAAACAAATGCAAGCGAATTTGATGCTGTCTGCCAGTGAGAGGAATGGCTCGAACCAAAGTCGTATCGATGTCGTCAAAATACTTTATAGGCAAAATTTTAGTCACCGCACTTTTTCCATTTTCACAAATTTGCATTCGCATTTTCACATCGTCGTAGTTGTTTGCCAGATCCATCTTAGCATTGATCGTAAATTCTCGCTCAATCTTGCCTTTCACCATCGCGACGTAGCTTTTTAAAACCTCTCTGTTTTCAAAGATTTTCTTTAGTTTTATTGTAGAATTTCTATCTTTTCCAACGACTATCACGCCACTCGTCTCAAAGTCTAGCCTATGTGCCACGCTCGCTTCTCGCCCAAAAAGTGTGTAAATTTCATCATTTAGTGAGTACTCACAGTGTCTGCCATTTGGGTGGCTTAGCACGCCGCTTGGCTTGTCAAATACAGCAAAGCTTTCGCATTCAAAGATAGGCTTAAGCCCCTTTGGCTCTGCTTCATAGTTGATCAGAAATACATCCCCGCACAATATGGCATTTTTCTCGCTCACGGCATTGCCATTGCAGATCAGCCTGCCTTTATCTATGAGGCGTTGTGCTTCCCTCATACTAAAGCCATTTTGTAGCAAAATTTCGTAAGCTTTTTGGCAATCTGCAGTAGCGATAAATTTATTTACGTAGGGCAAAAATAATCCTTTAAAAAAGAGCAAACTATCTTAAGTCCAAATTTATAAGTGTATAACCGACATTTCAGCCCAAATTTTATATAATCAAAACTTAAATTTATAGAAATTGCACGACGTGATTTCTGGCTCAAAAAGCCAAATTTATACTTTCAGGACAAAAGCAAACTAATAAAAAAGGTTCAACAATGGTCGAAAGATACTCACGCAAAGAGATGGCTGAAAAGTGGAGCATACAAGCAAAATACGACGCTTGGCTCAAGGTAGAAAAAGCTGCTGTTAAAGCTTGGAATAAGCTCGGCTTCATAGGCGACAGCGACTGCGAGAAAATTTGCAAAAATGCCAAATTTGAAGTGGCTCGCATCGACGAGATAGAAAAGACGACAAAGCACGACGTCATCGCATTTTTAACAAGCGTCAGCGAGAGCCTTGGCGAGGAGAGCAGGTTTGTACACTATGGTATGACCTCAAGCGACTGCATCGACACAGCCGTCGCACTTCAGATGAAAGAGAGCTTGGAGCTCATCATCAGCGACGTCGAGGAGTTTATGCAGGCGGTCAAAAACAGAGCAAACGAGCACAAGCACACGCTTATGGTCGGCAGAAGCCACGGCATCCACGGCGAACCGATAACCTTTGGCCTCGTGCTTGCCATCTGGTACGACGAGATCGCAAGGGCGCTAAACCTCATCAAAGATGCAAAAGATACGATCAGCTATGGCAAACTCTCAGGCGCCATGGGAAATTTAGCCCACGCCCCGATGGAATTTGAAGTGCTAACATGTGAGGAGCTCGGTCTTAAAGCTGCCCCAGCGTCAAACCAAGTGATCCAGCGCGACCGCTACGCCCATGTGGTAAGCGCTATCGCTATCTTAGCCTCTACTTGCGAGAAGATCGCAGTTGCTATTAGGCACTACCAAAGGACCGAGGTTTATGAGGCTGAGGAGTACTTTAGCCCAGGACAAAAGGGCTCAAGCGCTATGCCACACAAACGCAATCCAGTCCTTAGCGAAAACATAACCGGTCTTTGCAGAGTGCTACGCTCATATGTCACGCCAGCACTTGAAAATGTCGCCCTTTGGCATGAGCGCGACATCAGCCACAGCTCTGTTGAGAGATTTATCCTGCCAGATATGTTTATCACGGCTGATTTTATGCTGGTTCGCATCAAAAATTTGATAGCAAATTTAGTCGTATATCCAGAAAATATGATGAAAAATTTAAATTTAACAGGCGGACTAGTCTTTTCACAGCGTGTGCTTTTACAATTGCCGCAACGCGGAATTTCCAGAGAAGATGCCTACAAGATCGTTCAGCGCAATGCCATGAAGGTCTGGGCAGACTTACAAGAGGGCAAAAAAGCGATCGATGAACAAGGTCACAGCCTATTTTTACAAAATTTGCTAAACGATGAGGATCTAACCAAGAGCCTTAGCAAAGATGAGATCAAAGAGTGCTTTGACTACAACTACTACACCAAAAACGTAGATAAAATTTTTGCTAGAGTGTTTGGGAGATAATTTGAATGGCAAATGATAAACAAGTTGAAATAATATTAAGAGATATAGATAAAGCACGTATTGTTATAAATGAAAAAAATGATGAAAAAACGTATCGATTTTTGTGTAGCATGGCTGATAAATATCATAAAGATGAAATTTATATTTCTTATGACAATATATCAAACTATGAAACAGATGAAATTTATTACGAAAAATGTTCCGACGAATTACAACAATTTATTGAAAAATTAGAATTATACGCCGCTAAACTTCAAGATGGAGCCAATGGAGTACTTAAAAAAGATACCCAAAGTTCTATAAGTATAAATAATACAAATACAGCTAACGCCAATATCACTCAAAATATTAGCATCAAAAGCGCGATGGAAAAAATAGATCAAATTCCAGATGAGATTTTTGCTAAAAATTTGAAGCATGAATTAAAAGGAATACTTAGTGAGCTTGAATATTGTAAAGACAATCAAGAAAAAAAATCAAAGCTAATGGAAGTCGTCAAATGGCTTGGCGATAAATCTGTTGATGCCCTTATTGCTTGTTTGCCGTATTTTGCCGGACTTGGCTTATAAAATTATAGATAAGGAAAAAATTTGAAAGTTATAAAACGCAATGGAAGAACTGAAGAGCTTGATATAAGTAAGATTAAAAAATATACAAATGAAGCCGTTTTTGGCCTTAGCAATGTAAGCCTTAGTGAACTTGAAGTGGACGCGAAAATCCAGTTTAGAGACATGATAACGACTGAGGAAATCCAACAAACTCTTATAAAAACAGCAGTTGATAAGATCGACATCGACCGTCCAAATTGGACATTTGTCGCTGCGAGGCTATTTTTGTTCGACCTTTATCACAAAGTGACTGGCTTTAACGGCTACAATCACTTAAAAGATTACCTAGTAAAAGGCGAAAAAGTAGGCCGCATCATCCCTGGGCTAAAAGAGAAGTACGATCTTGAGGATCTAAATGCATACATCAAGCCAGAGCGCGACCTCAGTTTGCATACCTTGGTATCAAGACGCTTTATGATCGCTACCTCATCAAAGATAAGAATGGCATGCCGATCGAGCTACCACAGCACATGTTTATGGCTATTGCGATGTTTCTTGCGCAAAACGAGCTAGATAGCCAAGGCTGGGCGAAGAAATTTTACGATCTCATCTCTAAATTTGAAGTGATGCTAGCCACGCCAACGCTTTCAAATGCAAGAACTACACGCCACCAGCTAAGTAGCTGTTACGTAGGTAGTACGCCTGATAATATTGAGGGTATTTTTGATAGCTACAAAGAGATGGCGCTACTTTCAAAATTTGGTGGCGGTATCGGCTGGGATTGGAGTAAGGTGCGTGCGATGGGCGGCAGTATCGACGGACACAAAAACGCAGCCGGCGGTATCATACCATTTTTAAAAGTGACAAACGACATCGCAGTAGCGGTCGATCAGCTAGGCACTAGAAAGGGCGCGATAGCCGTTTACATCGAGCCTTGGCATATGGATGTGAGCGATTTTCTCGATCTTCGTAAAAACTCAGGCGAAGAGAGACGCCGTGCACACGAGCTATTCCCTGCGCTTTGGATAAACGACCTATTTATGAAGCGTGTTAAAGAAAATGGCCGCTGGAGCCTCTTTGACCCAGCTCAAGTAAGTGACCTTTGCGACCTTTATGGTGAGGAGTTTGAGAAGAGATACTTGGAGTATGAAAACGATGAAAACATCCAGAAAAACACCATCCTTGCAAAAGAGCTTTGGAAGAAAATTTTAACTAGCTATTTTGAAACTGGCATGCCATTTTTGTGCTTTAAAGACAATGCCAACAAAGCAAATCCAAACGACCACGAAGGTATCATCAGAAGCTCAAATCTATGCACCGAAATTTTCCAAAACACAGCGCCAAACTACTATAAGATCAAGATCACTTATGAAGATGGCGGGGAGGAGCTATTTGACGAAGAGGAAGACGTAACGGTCGATAGCGGCATAACTAAAAAAGCCAAAAAGCTTAGCGCGCTTGACAGCCTAAAAGGCAAACAAATTTTCATCGTAGAAAAAGAGAGCATCGAGGGTAAAACAGCAGTTTGCAACCTCGCAAGTATAAATTTAAGCAAGATAAATAGTAAAGAGGACATCGAGCGTGTTGTGCCGATAGCTATTAGAATGCTTGATAACGTTATAGATCTAAATTTCTACCCACATAAAAAGGTAAAACACACAAACCTATCTTCTCGCTCGATCGGCCTTGGCGTAATGGGCGAGGCGCAAATGCTAGCTGAGAAAAACGTAAAATGGGGCAGCTATGAGCATTTGGCGCTGATTGATAGCATAATGGAAAACATAAGCTACAACGCCATCTACGCTAGCTCAAATTTAGCCGTAGAAAAGGGCGTCTATCCAAAATTTGAAGGCTCAAAATGGAGCAAAGGCATCATGCCGATAGACACCGCAAACGAAAATGCAAAAGCTCTTTTAAACGACAAAGGTGGACTGTTTGACGAAAATGTCTGCGACTGGGACAAGCTAAGAGAGAAGGTCAAGCGTGACGGCATGAGAAACGGCTACCTAATGGCGATCGCTCCAACTAGCTCGATCTCGATCCTCGTTGGTACCACTCAGACCATCGAGCCAGTCTATAAGCGCAAGTGGTTTGAGCACAACCTAAGCGGTATGATCCCAAATGTCGTGCCAAATTTAAGCCCTGATACTTGGCAGTTTTACACGCCAGCATACGAGCTTGATCAGAGAATTTTGATAAAAGCAGGTGCTATACGCCAAAAATGGATCGATCAAGGTCAAAGTCTAAATATTTTCATGAGCTTAGACAAAGCAAGCGGTGGATACCTAAGTGAAATTTACACGCTTGCATGGGAGCTTGGACTAAAATCAACCTACTATCTACGCTCTGAAAGCCCAGACAGCGAAAAGCTAAACGACGTGGCCGACCGCTCAATCGAATGCGAGGGTTGCCAGTAATAATCAAAATTTAAGAGAGAAATTTCTCTCCTGAGAAGTATGTCTATATTTTAAAATTTATATAGAATTTTAATAGGCTTTAGATAAGTTGTTTTATATAAAGCCTAAATTTATCACTCTGAGTGATTTGTCTCTACTATCTCTTTTTGGCAGGTTTGTTTATCAACTTGTTTTAAATGAGGTCTGCCAACTAAAAAACCTATGCCAATGCTAGCTTTTACACAGTAAGTTTCATTTGGTTTTGTTTCGATTGTTACTGAAGACTTTGCTTCAGTTTTAGCCCACACTTCAACTTCTTCATTTGCTTTTAAATTTGTCTTTAAAAAGCCACCATTTTTCATTGTTCCAATTATTATAGTTTGTGTCGGATTTTGTGTAGTGACCTTTACATCATAAGTTACAGCACTGCCTCCAAAGCCCTTTTCCCTATATACATAAAGGATTGATTCGTCTTGTTTTGGTGTTTCAAACCCACTAAATTTAGCTCCTTTTGCTCCACATCCACTGAAGCCAAACATCATTAAAAGTGCAATGCAAATTTGCACCAACTTATTTTTTAAAAACATTGAAATCTCCTTTTTCATAAGATTGATTTATCTGTGTTTGTAAATTTTCCCTCATTCTATCTATGCATTTTTTTCTAAGCTCAGTCATATTTGTATTTTTAAATATATTTCTGCTCACATTACTTAGACAAGCAGAGCTAAATTTAATCTCGCCATGCTCATTAAAAACTCTTAAATTTGCAATCATGTTAAATGTATCTTTACTCATTGGAAAACCAAAAAGCACTAGCGGATTAAATATATTTATGCTGTCAAAGTTTGTTTCACATTCTTGGTCAGTGTAAATAAATTCATAATTTGCGTTGAGCTCAGATTCGCCAGAGGTAATATTTGGAGGTAAATACTTAATCATATATTCTTTTGTATTTTCTAATTTTGCTATAAATTTATAGTCATGAGTAGTTTTTGTTACATTTGGAGCCATTTGGATATTATAGCCACAGCCTTGAAGTATAAATAATGCTAGTAGTGTTATGCTAAATTTGTCTACAAGCCATCCTATGGTTTGTTTTCTCATTTTAAATTCCTTTTTAAATAAGTTAAATTAATGTTATGTTATCCCTTTATTTATTAATTATTTATTAAAACCTTTTGTATTTTATAATAAATATTTTTAAAAAGTAAAACTAAAATAATTACTTAAGTAAAATAATCAAAATTTAGTTTAAAATACTTAAATAATGTAAATTTATCCTTTAAGAAAAGTTCTTAAAATTTTATATTTTTTGATAAATATTATTAAACAAAATAAAATAGTTATCTATTGTTTAAGCTTTCTTATCCTATACTTTTAAACTTTATATTGAAAATTTAGAAGAAAGAGCGAGTAATGCGTGAGATTTTGAAGAGAGATGGTACAAGACAAGAATTTGTAGCATATAAGATAGTGGATGCGATAAAAAAAGCATTTGCTAGCGAAAATTTAGCTTATGATGAGAAAGTTTTTACAAATGTTGTCCAAGATATCTTTCAAAAGTCAAGCGCGATAACAGTCGAAGACATCCAAGATGCGATCGAAAAAGAGCTATTTAATAGCGGATATTTTGACGTTTTAAAAAGCTTTATGCTCTACCGCCACACACACAAGCTTCAGCGTGAGCAAATTTTAGGCCTAAATGACGATACGACTTACATAAATTCAACTCAAACGATAAATGAGTATATAAACGGCACTGATTGGAGAATTTCTGCAAACTCAAATACAAGCTACTCAAATGCAGGCCTCATCAACAACACCGCTGGTAAAGTCATAGCAAACTACTGGCTAGACGCTGTTTATAGCAAAGAAGAGGGACTTGCTCATAGAAATGGCGATTATCACATCCACGACCTTGACTGCCTTACAGGGTATTGTGCTGGCTGGAGCTTGCGAGCATTGCTAAATGAAGGCTTTAACGGCGTTCGTGGCAGAGTTGAGAGCAAAGCGCCAAAGCACTTTAGAGAAGCGCTTTATCAAATGGCAAATTTCTTAGGAATTTTGCAAAGCGAGTGGGCGGGTGCTCAAGCTTTTTCTAGCTTTGACACTTACCTTGCACCTTATGTTTTCAAAGATGATCTAAGTGACGCTGAGATCAAAAAGGCGATAACTAGCTTTATTTTCAACCTAAATGTGCCTGCACGCTGGGGACAAAGTCCATTTACAAACGTAACTATCGACATCACTTGCCCAAGCGACCTAAGAGATCAGATCCCAACGAGCGATGATATACACCTCTTTACAAATGTAAAAGATGAGAAAATTTTGAAAAAAGCAAACGAGCGTGGCAGGAAAAATTTGATCGATATGACCTACAAGGACTTTGAACCTGAGATGGCACGCATAGATAAGGCATTTTACGAGGTTTTAACAGCTGGCGATAAGTGCTCGCAGCCTTTCACATTTCCTATACCAACGGTAAATATCACAGAGGATTTTGACTGGGATAGCGAAGTAGCGGATGTACTCTTTGAAAATACTGCCAAAATGGGCTCAAGCTACTTTCAAAATTTTATCGGCTCACAATACACTTATGACGAAAATGGCAATAAGATAGAAAACGAAAAAGCCTACAAACCAGGACATGTTCGCTCTATGTGCTGCCGCTTACAGCTTGATCTAAGAGAGCTTTTAAAACGAGGTGGTGGTCTTTTTGGTAGTGCTGAGATGACAGGCTCGATCGGTGTTGTCACTATAAATTTAGCTCGCCTAGGCTACAACTTCAAAGGTGATAAAGTCGCACTTTATAACAGGCTGAGTTATCTTTTGGAGCTAGCTAAATCAACCCTAGAGAAAAAGCGTAAATTTATACAAGAGATGTATGACAGAGGACTTTATCCTTATACGGCTAGATATCTAAAGCACTTTAATAACCACTTTAGCACGATTGGTATAAATGGTATGAACGAACTTCTTAGAAATTTCACAAATGATAAAGAGAATATCTCAACAAAATTTGGACGTGATTTTGCTATTGAGATGGTTGAGTTTTTACGCGACAAGATAAGGACATTTCAAGAAGAGACTGGAAATTTATATAACCTTGAGGCAACACCAGCTGAAGGCACAACATACCGCTTTGCTAAAGAGGATAAAAAACGCTATCCAGACATTATCCAAGCAGGTGGTGGGGAGAATATTTACTACACAAACTCAACCCAGCTACCTGCAAATTTTACAGATGACGCTTACGAGGCACTTGATTTGCAAGATGAGCTTCAAACCTCATATACTGGTGGTACAGTCTTTCACCTTTATATGAAAGAGCGCATAAGCTCAGCCAAAGCTTGCAAGGAGCTTGTAAAGAGCATAATCTCAAACTACAAACTCCCATATATCACGATAACGCCAGTATTTAGCGTTTGTGCAAAACACGGATACATAGCTGGAGAACATGAGTTTTGTCCGCTTTGTGATGCAGAATTGATAGAAAAAGAGAAAAATAATTCCAAATAAGGAGAGCAAATGACAGAAAAAGAGATCTTGGAAAAACTACAAGACAAGCGTACAAAGTGTGTAGTTTATACACGTGTTATGGGCTATCATCGCCCAGTTGAGAGCTTTAACCTTGGCAAAAAAGGTGAACACAAAGAGCGTGTAAAATTTGACGAGCACGCGAGTTGCTGCAAAAGATAAATCATTGCAGTAATATACAACAATAAAATACAAAAAGGCACAATCTTCTGTGCCTTTTAAATTTCAAAAGGTCCACAAATTTGCAAAAAATCTTTAGTATAACGCCATTTACTACGCTTGACTATCCAGACAAAGTCGCTGCCGTGGTTTGGTTTGCAGGCTGTAATATGCGGTGCGTATACTGCTACAACGTGGAAGTCGTAAACTCAAATGGCACTATAAGCATGGATGATGTTTGCAGCTTTTTAGATCGTCGTATCGGCAAGCTAAATGGCATCGTTTTTAGTGGTGGCGAATGCACAGCAAATCCTTTGTTTTTAAAACTTGCAAAAGAGGTTAAGTCAAGAAATTTTTGCTTAAAGGTCGATACAAATGGCTCTCATATTGAGATTTTAAAAGAGGCGATAGGCGAAGGGCTGATTGACTATATTGCACTTGATTTTAAAGCACCAAAAGAGAAATTTACGGGCATAACTGACTCAAATTTATATGAAAAATTTATTAGCACGCTAAAATATCTGCTTGAGATAAATTTTGATTTTGAAGTAAGAACAACCGTGCATGCAGATTTTTTAGATGAAGCAGATATTTCTTTGATGTCTGAAATTCTTTATGGCCTTGGATATAGAGGCAATTATTATTTGCAAAAATTCCTTAGCACAGGTGAAAATTTTGGAAATTTGGTTGATGCTAAAAGTAGCTTTGATCCGAAAAAAATCATCTCAAAACTTCCTATCAAACTAAGAAATTTTTAAATTTCTACTCATTATTTTTAACAAAAATTTTTGCTTTGCAAAACTATAATCATTAAAACTAATAAGGAGAAAATATGCAAAATTTTAGCTTTTTAAACCCTACAAAAATAGAATTTGGCAAAGACAAAGAGCAAAACATCGGCAGATATATGAAGGAATTTGGCGTTAAAAAGACGCTTATCATCTATGGCAGCGATAGGATCATAAAAAATGGCCTTTTTGATGTCGCAGCAAAGAGCCTAAGTGCAAATGGCATCGAGTTTTGTAAGATAGGCGGCGTGAAGTCAAACCCAGTTTTAGCAAGGTAAATGAGGCTATAAATTTAGCTAAAAAGCAAGGTGTCGATAGCGTGCTAGCCATAGGTGGTGGCTCGGTGCTTGACACGGCAAAGGCTGTGGCTGCTGGAGCTAAATATAACGGTGACGTTTGGGACTTTTTTACCGGTAAAGATCCAAGTGAAGCGCTTATGATATTTGACATCATAACGCTTGCAGCGACTGGATCAGAGATGAACGGCGGCGCAGTCGTCACAAATGAAGCCACAAAACAGAAATTTGCTATGCACGGCGCTTGTCTTTACCCAAAGGTTTCAGTTATAAACCCACTACTTCAAGCAAGCGTGAGCAAAGAGTATTTGGTCTATTCAGCTTCAGACATCATCGCTCACAGTATCGAGGGATACTTTACGGCAAGCATTCGGCCTGAGATCATAAATTTATACATCGAAGCAAACATCAAAACGGTCATGAAAACGACTGAAATTTTGCTAAAAGAGCCAGATAATTACGATGCTAGAGGTGAGTTTGCCTGGGCTGCTACGATGGCGCTAAATGGCTTAACATACGTTGGCACGGCTGGCTACTCTTATCCAAATCACATGATCGAGCACGCCATAGGTGCGGTGGTTGATTGCGCGCACGGGGCTGGGCTAAGTGTGGTTATGCCAGCTTGGATGAAGTGGTATAAGAGTAGAAATTTAAAGGCGTTTAAGCGCTTTAGCAAAGAAATTTTTGGCGTTGATGACGCAGACGCAGGCATAGAGAAGCTAAAAGAGTGGTTTAGCAAGATCGGCACACCAACAAGCCTCATAGAGATCGGCGTTGATGAGTCCAATTTAGACGAGATCATGACGCTAGTTTATGACTACGCCAAGGGCAGGGGCTTGGAGCAAATTTATACAAAAGAGGCCATAAGCGAAATTTTTGCCTTAGCGAGATAGAATTTATCCAAAATTTACAAAGGATAAACATGAAAAAAGTCGCCCTTATAGCAGGAGCCAGCGGCGCTGTAGGAAGTGAAATTTTAAAAGATTTATGCGAGAGTGAGCACTATAGCAAGGTGGTCGCTCTCGTTAGGCATGATCTAGAATTTACTCATGAAAAGCTTGAAGTAAAGATAGTAAATTTTGATGATTTTAAAGATGAGGTGCCATTTATCGCTGATGACGTATTTTGCGCGCTTGGCACGACGATGAAAGCCGCAAAGCACAAAGAGCAGTTTTACAAAGTCGATGTGACCTATCCGATAAATTTCGCCAAATTTGGCTTGGAGTGCGGTGCAAAACGCTTTGTCTTGCTCTCGGCTGCAGGCGCAAACAGAAAGTCAGGCTCGTTTTACCTAAAGGCAAAAGGTCAAGCAGAAGCAAAGATAAAAGAGCTTGGATATAGCTCATTTCATATCGCTAGGCTGCCACTTATCGAAGCTGAGAGAAAGGAATTTAGACTAGGCGAGTATCTGGCGATAAAGGCGTTTAAATTTATCCCAAAAGGCTTTTTTGACGAGTATCGTCCGATGAGGGCAGCTGACATCGCTAAAGTGATCGTGGAAGTAGCGCAAGATGACCACAGCGAAGGTGTCAAAATTTATAGCCCGGTGGAGTATGCGAAGTGAAAAGATACATCGCCATCACTGGGGCAAGCTCAGGCATAGGAGCGGCGGCGGCAAAGGCATTTGCAAGGCGCGGGGAGAATTTGATACTTGTTGCAAGACGCAGGGAGCTTTTAGAGGAGCTAAAAAGCGAGATAGCTAAATTTGCAAATGTCGATGTGGCGATAGAGCTTTGCGATCTCTCAAAGCAAGAAAATGCCCTAGCTCTTTGGCGTAATTTAGAAAAATTTGAGCTCAAAGCGCTTATAAACAATGCTGGCTTTGGCGACTATAACAAGGTTGGCGAGCAAAATTTAGACAAAATCACGCAGATGATAAATTTAAACATCATCTCGCTTGTGACGCTCTCAACGCTCTTTACTAAAAAATATAAAGATAAAGATACACAGCTTATAAACATCTCTTCGATAGGCGGCTACAAGATCGTGCCAAACGCCGTCACATACTGCGCTAGCAAATTTTTCGTAAGTGCCTTTAGTGAGGGACTTTACCACGAGCTAGCACAGGACAAGCAGGCAAAGATGCAGGCTAAAGTGCTAGCCCCTGCTGCCACAAAGACAGAATTTGGCATGGTGGCAACTAGCAAAGAGAGCTACGACTACGACAAGGCGTTTAAAAAGTACCACACGAGCGAGCAGATGGCGGAGTTTTTGCTGCGACTTTATGATAGCCATTACTGCGTTGGTTCGGTGGATAGAGATAGCTTTGAGTTTTCGCTACACCAGCCCAAATTTGACTATGTGTTAAAGCAAAAGTAGGACAAAATAAAAAGGCAGATCATGAAATGCGTTAGAGTTGCTATTTTAGGGGTTTGTTTAGTAGGTGCTTGCTTTGGTAGTGAGCTTAAATTTGATGAGAGTAAATTTGAGCTAAAAAGCGTGCAAGTTGGCGATAGGACGCTTAAATTTAGAGCCTATGAGGGCATAGTCTATGTGACAAAGCCAACGAGCGACTATGAGGTGCTAAATTTTTACGTGCCAGAGGGTAAATTTGACGATAAAACTACGGCTATTTTTATGCCAAACGGCATTGGCGGCTACATGCCAGCCAAACCCCAAAAGCCAGAAACTAAAAACGAAAAGCCAAATGCCACTCTCGAAGCGCTTCTTAGAGGTTACGTCGTGGCAAGCGTTGGCGCTAGAGGCAGGACGCTAAAAGATGGCGAGCGCTTCATCGGCAAAGCGCCAGCTGCGATAGTCGATCTAAAAGCGGCCGTTAGATATCTAAAATTTAACGATAAATTTATGCCAGGCGACGCAAATAAGATCATCTCAAATGGCACGAGCGCAGGTGGTGCGATGTCGGCACTTCTTGGCACAAGCGCAAATGCAAAAGAGTATGAGCCATATCTTAAAGAGCTAGGCGCTGCAAAGGCGGATGATCAAATTTATGCCGCTTCAGCCTACTGCCCTGTGACAAATTTGGAGCATGAGGACGAGGCGTATGAGTGGATGTTTGGGGATTTGGATAAATTTGAAAGGATTGATTTTACAAGTCTTGACGCGGGCTCTTTTAACGACAGAAGTAAAAAGCCAAACACTATCACAGGCGAGCTAAACGCCACGCAAAAAGAGCTCTCACGCGAGCTAAAGAGTAAATTCCCAGCCTATCTAAACTCGCTAAATTTAAAAGACGCGAAAGGTCATGCGTTAAGTCTTGATGAAAATGGCGAGGGCAGCTTCAAAGAGTATATAAATGCTCTCGTCTCAAGGGCATTTACCGCTACAAAAAGCAGCGACAAAAACACGCTCACACCTAAATTTATAACTCTTGACACGCAGGATGTTCGCTTGGATATACGTTTAAGCTTGAAGACTTCATTGCCTCGCTAAAACGTGCCAAAGCGGTGGTTGCCTTTGACGGAATTGGGCTAGAGAATCCTGAAAATGACCTCTTTGGTGATAGCAAAACGCCTGCAAAGCACTTTACTAAATTTGCAAAAGAGCGAAGCAAAGGTGAGATGGCGGATGCTGGCGTCATAAAGATGATGAATGCGATGAACTACGTCAAAAACAAAAATGCAGCGAAATTTTACCGCATAAGGCAGGGGACAAACGACACTGACTTAGCACTTGCTGTGCCTGCTATACTCGCACTTTCGCTTAAAAATGCTGGCAAAGAGGTTGATTTTGAAGCGGTCTGGGGACAAGGACATGGCGGCGACTACGACTTAGACGAGCTTTTTGCTTGGATGAAAAGAGTTGAACAGAGATAAATTTAAGGAAATTTGATGATTAAAAAGCTATTTTTATTAGTATTTTCGGCAGCTTTTGCCTTTGGGGCGGAGGCGAAAGTGAGCTTATATGAGCTGCTTTCAACGCCAAATAACAAGAGCTTGCTAAAGCAACTTGGCAGGGAAAAAATACTAAGCTCAAAGAGTGAGCCAGGCACGCATGTGATGTTTTTCATGAGCAAGAAGAGTAAACCGGAGCTATTTTACGTGCTTGAGTTTACAAGGACGAGGCGGCTTATAAAAAGCATATAAGCTCGGCGCATTTTAAGAAATTTGCAAGCGCAAGCACTGAAATTTTGGCTAGCAAAAAGGCTATAAGCTTGAAAAAAAAGAGCTGCATTTTCTAAA
Organism: Campylobacter concisus; assembly: GCA_002092835.1. Classification (NCBI taxonomy): domain Bacteria; kingdom Pseudomonadati; phylum Campylobacterota; class Epsilonproteobacteria; order Campylobacterales; family Campylobacteraceae; genus Campylobacter; species Campylobacter concisus. The sequence continues at coordinate 150,672 of LVWL01000001.1, forward strand.
AATTTAACGCCAGAGCGCCTAAAAGATGCCTACTTTCACATCACAAATTTAAGCCTTTTAGCAAAGAGCGATGCGAAATTTGAAAAGATCATCAAAAAATATATGCAAAAAAGCGTAGATGAGGGCGCTTACGCGCAGTTTGCCTCTAGTCAAAAAGAGGCACCTAACAAGTGGGTGCTGGTTGAAATTTACAAAGACGAAGCTAGCTTTGAGAGCTACCACCACAGCGAAAACTACAAGGCTTACGCCAAAGAGCGAGCTGGACTTATAGATGAATTTGATGGCTTTGGTCTCAAAAACGAGACCTCATTTAGCAAGGTAAAATTTTAGGAGATGTTATGAAGAAAATTTCATTTTTTTGCGCACCAGCGCTTGTTCGTAGCACGGCTCTTGCCCTTGATAAGGCTGGATGTGAAATTTTAAACAACGAGATGATAGATGCGGTGTGGAACGAAAAGGACAAAGAACATGCTAGCTAAGAGTAAGACCTACGCTGGCAAGGAATTTTTGGTGTGCGCGTATCCAAAGGTGGCTACATACGTGGGTGGCGACACGAGCAAGGCAAGTAGCTTTGTTTGCAAGTAAATTTAAGGAGTAAAAATGAGTGAAATTTTAGTCGTATCAGGTCACACCGACCTTGAAAATTCCTTTGCAAATAAGATTATATTGGGTGAGCTAAAAAAGCAGGTACCAGAGGCTAAATTTGACATACTAAGTGAGCTTTATAAAAACTACGCTATCGATGTAAAAGCTGAGCAAGAAAAGCTAGTAAAGGCTGATGTGATTGTGCTTGTTTATCCATTTTTCTGGTACGGCGTGCCGTCACTTTTACAAAAGTGGTTTGAAGATGTGCTAGTTCATGGCTTCTCTCATGGCAGCAGTGGAGATAAGCTACGGGGTAAAAAGCTGGTGCTTTCATTTACTTCTGGCGCGCCTGAGGAGCTTTATAAAAAAGAAGCACTTCAGCGCTATGAGATAGAGGAATTTTTGCCGCCACTTAAGGCGTTAGCAAATATGTGTGGCATGGAGTTTACAGGATATGTTTATAGCGGAGGGCTATCATATCAGAGTAGGCACGATGAGGCAAAGCTTGCTTTGATGAGGCAAAAGGTGCTTGATCATGCAAAAAGGTTAGGGGAACTGATAGGCAAGATTTCATGATACCGGCGAAATTTTATAGATATGTTTTTGCGTTTATAATGTCAGCATTTATGGCTTTTTTCATGTCATTTGTGCTGACATATTTAAACCTTGGCTTCGTTGATGGCTTTGTAAAAATTTGGCTAACTGCTTACGTAAAAGCCTTTGTAGTAGCTTATCCTGTGCTTTTGCTAGTTTATCCATTTGTAACAAAACTCACGCAAATTTTGTGTAAAAAATAAAATAATAATATACGTTATCAATAAAAATTATTATTTACTTATTTTAATTATTTGGTTATAATCCAATCAAAATTTATCAAAATAGGAGTCAAAATGAGACAGTATGAAACATACAAATGCGAAAAATGCGGCAACGAGATCGAAGTACAAAAAGTTGGTGGTGGTACACTAACCTGTTGTGGCGAAGAGATGAAATGTGTGACTGAAAATTTAACAGCGGTAAATTTGATGAAGGCATTTGCTGGTGAGTCACAAGCTAGAAACAAGTATGAGCTTTACGGTGATCTAGCCAAAGAAGCAGGCTATCACGCAATAGCTAGACACTTTTACGAGGCAGCTGAAAACGAGAAATGGCACGCAAGGGCTGAGTTTAAGAAATATCACGAGATGATTAACGATCCGATCGATAAGATGGATAAAAATTTACTTGATGCTGCAGCTGGCGAAAACTACGAGCATACGACTATGTATCCAGACTTTGCAAAGATCGCAAAAGAAGAAGAGCTAAGAGATGTTGAAAGGCTATTTAATGCGATCGGTAAGGTTGAGGTTGAGCATGAGAGAGAGTATTTGGAACTTAAAAAGATGCTTGATGAAGAGGGCTTTTTTGAGAGCGATGAGGAAGATATCTGGGTTTGTGAAGTGTGCGGACACGTTCACAGAGGCAAAAAAGCTCCAGGTGCTTGCCCACTTTGCAAAGCTCCAAAAGAGTATTTTAAACGCGAATTTCTAGGCTAAAAGCCAAAATAGTCAAGGTGTTTGCCTTGACTATTAATTTAAGTTATAAAATATTATAAAAATGATACAATCCTTTCAAATTTTCACAAGGAGAAAGAGATGAAAAAATCACTTTTAGTTTTAGCTACTCTTGGCTTTGCACTAAGCCTAAACGCTGCAGATCTTACAGATACTTGCAAGTCTTACTTCTCAGACATTGATAAGATGGTTGAAGCTTACAAAAAAGCCGGTCAAGAGCAACAAGTAAAAATTTATGAAGATCAAAAGAAGCAATCAATGGACCAACTTGCTGCACTTCCAAAAGAGCAACAAGACGCTACTTGCAAACAAGCTAAAGAGATGTTTGCTCAAGTAATGGAACAAATGAAAAAACAAGGTCTTTTAAAATAAATTTTTATGGCTAGTTTTTCTAGCCATATCCTAATCCTCTTTTTCTAATTCGTTATTTACGCCGATCTCTTTTACTTCTATATCTTTTTGCTCGTCTGGAGACAAGCGTTTAAAATTTTCAAGTCTACTAACAAGACCATCTCTACCACTAAAACTTGATGCAAGGGCGTTAAAATGTTTATTCGCAGTATTTAGTGTATTGCTAAGTCTATTCATATGCTCGGCCACATTGCGGACTTTATCATAAATTTTAATCGCACTCTTTACGATATTTTTGGCCTCTTCATTGCCACGCTCTATGCGCCATAAATTTGCCACTGTGCGAAGAATAGGCATAAGCGTAGTGTGAGATACTAGTATTACGCGCTTTTGAAATGCGTAGTCAAAAAGTGAACTATCAAATTTCATAGCCTCGATATATGCTGGCTCAATTGGTATAAACATCAATACAAAGTCAGGGCTATCAGGTACGATCTCACCGTAATTTTTACTATTTAAGCTATCTATGTGATTTTTCATAGAAGCAATATGCTCTTTCAATGCTAAATTTAGCTCCTCCTCATTGCTGGCTGTGATAGCCTTTTCGTAAGCTATAAGTGAGACTTTAGAATCAACTATTAGGTGTTTGCCATCTGGTATCTTTACTATAAAATCAGGAATAAGACGTTTGCCTTCTTCGTTCTTGAAATTTTGTTGTGTCAAGTAATGCTCGTCTTTTACAAGTCCAGAAGCCTCAAATGTGCGTTCAAGCTGTATTTCACCCCAGTTCCCAAGTGTTTTATTGCTACCTTTTAGTGCAGTGGCTAGCGAGTTTGCCTCTTTTGACATCGAGATACCAATTTCACTTATGTGCTTAATCTGCGTTCCTAACGCACTCATGCCTTTAACTGATTCGTCGTGGACTGCATTTACGCGTTCTTGAAAGGTTGAAATTTGCTCCTTTAGCGGCTTTAGTAAAAGATCTAAAGAATTTTGGCTATTTTGTGTGAAATTTGCACTTTTTTCTTCAAATATTTTATTTGCAAGATTAGAAAATTCCAAATTTAACTCATTTTTTACTTTTAATAAATTTGCCTCTTGCTCTTTTAGGCTATTTTCTTTTGCTTCTATTTCATTTCTAAGCACAGCCATATCACGTTTTAATCTATTTTCTCTCTCATTTGCTTCAGCTAAAGCATTTTTATTTTGATTTAGCTCGGCTAGAGTTGCAGTGAAATTTACCTCGTTATTTTTGGCCCTTTCATTTGCTGTACCGATACTCTCTTTAAGCTCGTTTATCACGCGCTCCATCGCATCTTCGGCTTCATCTTTTTGCGCTATTTTGGTTTTTAGTGTATCGATCTCACTGATGAGCTCGTCTATTCGCTCGTGATTTGACATAAGCCTTGCTTTTTGCTCGCTAATTAGTTGCAGATTTTCACTATTTTTAGATACTAAATTTGTTAGATTTGATGAAATTTCAAAATTTTCTTGCTCTTTTTGCGCCAAATTTCTCTTTAGCTCGAGCTTGTCTCTATTAAATGAATAGATGACAAATATCGCAATCAAAAATAGTACTCCTAAAAATATGGCAGCATAAAAATAGAAATCTTGTTGCATTTAGTATCCTTAAAAAATGAAGAAATTTTTATATTTTTATAAAAGCAAAGAGGGCTGCTCCTTGCTTTTGTAATAAATTTTTTATGCTTCTAGCACTGCTCCGTTGCTAGCGTTTGTGACTAGTTTGCGGTATTGCCTTAGCCAGCGAGAGGTTAGCGCCTTATCAACTGGTTTAAATTCCGCCCTTCTCTTTGCGATCTCAGCCTCGCTTAGGCGAACGTTTATCTCGTATTTATCGACGTCTATATCTATGATATCGCCGTCTTGTAGCAAGCCTATCATGCCGCCCTCAGCTGCTTCTGGGCTTACGTGACCGATACTTAGACCCCTTGTCGCCCCGCTAAAGCGACCATCTGTGATGAGCGCTACATCTGCGCCAAGGCCTCGTCCCATGATGAGTGAAGTAGGGCTTAGCATCTCTTGCATGCCAGGGCCTCCGCGCGGGCCTTCGTAGCGGATGACGACGACGTCGCCTTTATCTACTTTACCGCTTGAGATGCCAGCGATGGCTTCATCTTGTGAGTTAAAGCAGACTGCTTTGCCACTAAATTTACGCTCGCCAACGATGCCAGCTGTCTTGATGACACAGCCTTGCTCGGCTAAATTTCCAAACAAAATGGCAAGTCCGCCAACTTGAGAATAGGCATTTTCTACCTTGTGAATGATGCTTTCATCTTTGATGTCACTTACCTTGACACGCTCTCCTAAAGTTTCGCCACTAACTGTGAGATTGTCCAAATTTAGCATACCGTGGTCTCTTCGTGAAATTTCTTTTATCACTGCATTCATACCACCAGCTCTGCCGATATCCTCCATATGCACATTTGGCAAGCTTGGGCTGATCTTAGCGATGTGAGCGATATTTTGGCTGATCTTGTTTAGCTCTTTGATGTCTAAATTTACGCCTGCCTCTCTTGAGATGGCTAGCATGTGAAGAACGGTGTTGCTGCTACCACCCATTGCCATATCAACGACAAGCGCGTTGCGGATTGCTTTTTCATTTAGTATGTTTCTTATCTTAAATTTCTCATCAAGTGCGATTTCACAGATCCTGCGAGCAGCTTGCCTGATGAGCTCCTCACGCTCCGGAGTTAGCGCTAGGATGGTGCCGTTACCAGGGAGGGCTATGCCCATCGCTTCGCAAAGCGTGTTCATGGAATTTGCTGTAAACATACCACTACAGCTACCACCACTCGGACATGCGTTGCATTCGATATCTCTTAGCTCGGCCTCGTCTATCTCTTTGGTCTCAAATTTACCAACCGCCTCAAATGCAGTTGCAAGGTCGATCGGCCTGCCGTTCTTTGTGTAGCCCTTTTTCATCGGGCCGCCGCTTACAAAAATGGTCGGGACATTGACCCTTAAAGCGCCCATAACCATGCCAGGGACGATCTTGTCGCAGTTTGGCATACAAACAAGCGCATCAAGTGCATGAGCATTCATCACGGTCTCTATCGAGTTTGCGATGATCTCGCGGCTAGGCAAGCTATATAGCATGCCTCCATGCCCCATCGCGATGCCATCATCCACGCCGATGCAGTTAAATTCAAACGGCACACAGCCATTTTTACGAATTTCATCTTTTAAAATTTGTGCGTATTTGTTTAAGAAAAAGTGCCCTGGTATGATCTCTATAAAGCTGTTTGCAACGCCGATAAAGGGCTTATCAAAGTCCTCGTCCTTTAGCCCAGTCGCACGTAAAAGTGAGCGGTGTGGGGCTCTTGTGTAGCCTTTTTTTATTATGTCGCTTCTCAAATTTGATCCTTTTTTAAAATTTTTAGAGATTTTATCACATCTAAAGTATCAAAGTTTTTAAGCTTGACTATAAAAGTAGAGCTACATAAAATTTAATATTTATTGAGATTTGATACTTTTTTAATAAATTTTATTATGCAAATAACACTTTTAATTTTTAAAAATCCTAAAAAGGTGAGCAAAATAATAATGAAATCACCCTAGTTTTTAATCAAAATGGTATATAAATTAATAACGTAAAATTATCACCAATGTGTTATAAATATTGATTTATAGGGCTTTATTGTACTCAGGTACAATTTACAAAGTTTATAAAAATTTATACAATGCGATAAAATTTTTTGACAAGGATGGAAAATTCCAATGAAACAAGGAAGTGTAAAATTAATACCAATGCAAACCAAAACATTCTCAACAGATTTAAACACTAATGGTAATTTTTATGAAAATCATGAGACAAAAACAAATTTAATATTTTCTTCTTGCACAAAGAAGATGTTGTTTTTGTTAAATTTTTAATTTATTTTGTAATTAAGAGAGTTTTTGTATGAAAAATGAAAAAACAGAAATTTTAATTGATGAAGTGAATGAAACAATAGATTCGATATTTAGAACCTGTAATAAAAATGGTGGAACAAAGAAAGCTTTGGAAAATAGAAAGCTAAATAAAGAAATTTTGAAAGATAAATTTGCATCGATCTTTTTAAAATTTGACCAGATAGACGTTGATAATTTTAAAAGCACAGTTCTTGCAAGCGATGAGACAAAAGAGCTAAGCGAGATGGTAAAAGCATTCGAAGTAGATAAAGATATAGACTTGCCAGAACTAGAGCGAGCGATAAATTTTAACCTTACTAGAATCAAAGAAGCAATCTACAAATTTCAAAACAACAACTAAAAGCTGGTGCGAGAAAAATCTCACACCAGATACTGCTAATAACTAAATACCTCCGGATCAATAACCATCGCCCTATAAGCAACATCATCTCTTGAAGCAGAGTCCACATCCATCTCAAATTTGATCTCATTTGTTTTTGGATCGATCTCAACTAAGACCATTTTGATAGTCTTATCAGGACGGAGCAAATTTACATTTGAGCTTGAGATGAAGTAGGTATTTTTATCTTTTTGCCACTCGACGTTGCTAGTAACTGCGCTGTAAAAGTCAAAGCCACGCTCCTTGCCAAACTGCCAAGTCTGCTCTACTGTGCCCTTTTTCTCATCTATCTTGTACTCGACCGCACGAGAGTATTTATCCTCTTTAAATGCTGGCTGCTCCATGCCTCTGCCGTCGCCATTGTCAAAGACGCTTAGGTGTTTTACGCTGCCTTTGTTATCATATCTTGGCGTTAGCCATGCAGTGTGCTGAGTCCAAGACCAGTCAAATTCGCCCTCGCATTTTGAGTTTTCGCATTTTATCTTATTGCCTTTGCTATCGACTGGAGTTAGCACTTTGGCTTTAAATTCTTCACTCCAGCCCTCAGGCGAAGCGAGTATCCATTTTACTTTTTTATCGCGTCCGATTTTAACGATGCCTTGGTGGCGAAGTGAGAGGATGATGCTATCATCGCTCTCATCGTATGAGATAGAATTTACGTGAGCCCAGTTTCTACCTGTGCCAGTAGAGGTGATGTCGCCAATGGTAGATCGTTGCTTATCTTTATCTCTTTTGCGTCCATATCGATATTTAGACAAACAGCTCTTGCATCAAGCGCTTTTATGAGGTTGCTGCGGTAAACATTATTGCCAAAAATTTCATTTAGATCCCACTCTTCGACCACCTTACCGGTGCTATCGACCTCGATGATGTGGTCTCTTATAGTGTGAGAAATTTTGCCATCTTTATGGTGGTAGTTGTATTTGCCAACTCTAAGAAGTGCGTGATCGTCCTTTAATGGCATAACTTCATGACTTAGATCGATGTAGCCTCTTGGAAGCGGGCGATTATAAATTTCTTTTCCCATAAGGTCATATCTTAGATATCTTTGAGCCATACCAAAGCTGATATCGCCATTTTTTAGCTGATGAAAGCCCATCATCATGCCTCCATCCATCACTCTGCGCTCGCTGCGGTCGTAAAATTTCTGATAGTCAAGATACCATCTGACCTCGCCTTTGGTATCTACGATGTAGTTTTCGGTAAAGTCATTCCAGCTAGCAGCTCCGCCATTTTTCCAATCAAGTGGTTTGTAGACGCTTGTGATCGTGTTGTTTATGAGATAGAGCCTGTTTTTAAATGCAGGATCGACCTTTTTGACGCGAGTCTTTTGCATGTGTGAGAACCTATAATCACGGCTATATGTGACGATAGGCTGGGCATAAATTTTATACGTTTCTACCTTTTTAGCTCCGTTAAATGTGTAGCTTACGACTACTTCATTTAGATAGTCAGGGTAAAGCCCCCAAATAGGCACGCCGTCATGTGTGAGCAAGGCATGCTCTGAGACATTGTAGTCGATATCGATACCACCATCTGGCTTGCCTTTTACTTTGACATGGATATCTTTGATATCTTTGCCAGCCCTATCTATAACCGCAGTTAGCGGCGATACGTCGTAAGGGTTTATAAAGACTGATCCAAGCTCGCCTTGAACCTTCACGTGATGAGCCAGGACTCCAGCCTCTAGTGGTGTGATACCTATACTAAGACCACTAACCAAAACAGCCGCAAGGGCAACAGAACCTAAGAAATTCTTGCTCATTTTCGCTCCTTTAATAAAATTTAATGATATCTTACTACCCAAATTTCACACAAAACTAACGCTTATATGAAAAGTGGCTTAAGTAAATTTATAAAAGAGTCGTTTAAAGGGTAAAAATAAAAAGAAGAATTTAGGAGCAAATGCCCCTAAATTTTAGTTATTTGCATCAAATTTCTTAAGAGAAAAAAGAACAAATTTATAGCTAGCAAATAGTGTCACTGGCCAAAGTATCAAAAAAATTCCTGCTTCTAACATCTTTTATCCTTAGTATGCGTGATGATCGTTTTTGATCTCATCTTGTGTGATCTTCTTGCTATCTATCGCTCTCCAGACGACGATGATATAAGCAAGCACTACTGGTACTAGCAAGCTAACATAGGCCATAACGCCAAGTGTATAGTGGCTAGAGCTTGCATTTTTGATAGTTAGCGAGCTAGCAAGGTCACTAAATGATGGATAAAATGCAGTGCCATTTAGTCCAGTTATCAAAAATAGCGCGGTTACAGCTAGCGTTACGCCAACGCCATAAGCAAAAATTCCATGTATGCTTTTTGTAAATGCCCCTTGGAAAATTCCAACAAGTACCAAAACAACGCCAACAAGAAGCAATATACCAACGATAGGCATCTCGATCAAATTTATAGCGTATTTGTAAGGCATAAGGCTAACTACGCCATTTGCGTCGTATGCAAAGCCATCTTTTGTAAGTATCCAAGCAAGAAAGCCTAGGAAAAATGGTAAGAATAGCACGGTGTTGATAAGTAGCTGTTTTCTAGCGTTTTGTATAAATTCGCCATCAGCGATGTTGTTCATAAGATATAAGCAACCGCCTACGCGAGATAGGAAAAACATTGCTATGCCAAGTAAGTACAAGTAAGGATTTGCCAATGCTTCAAGGCCGCGAAATGGAGTCTTCCACTCGACAAAATTGTGCTCATTTAGCACAAAGTCGCTTCCGCTAAAGAATGTACTAACCGCCATGCCAATAAGGATAACACCAAGTGAGCCATTTATGAAAAGGAAAATTTCATAAGTTCTAGCGCCCAAGAAGTTATCAGGCTTTTTGCGGTACTCGTAGCTTACAGCTTGGATGATAAAGCAAAATAAAATAGCCAACCAAACCCAGTAAGCACCACCAAAGCTAGTAGCGTAAAATAGCGGGAACGCCGCAAAGCATGCGCCACCAAACATAACAAGCGTTGTAAATGTAAGCTCCCATTTTCTACCGATAGAATTTATGAGCATATCTTTTTTAAGCTCGTCCTTACCAAGGCTAAAGATGAGCGTTTGACCACCTTGAACGAACATCATAAACACCAAAAGTCCGCCAAGAAGGCTAACTATAAACCACCAATAAATTTGTAAATTTTCTAAGCTTAAACTATGCATGGTCGTTAAATCCTATCTTTATTTGCTTAAGCATGATTTTGATCTCGGCAATCAGCAAGACCGTAAATAAAACAGCAAATAATATAAATGAAATTTTGACATTTGAGTCAGATAAATTTGTTGCGCCAACGCCAACGGTCATGAGATCTTGTATTACCCAAGGCTGACGGCCGACCTCTGTTACTATCCAGCCAGCCTCAGCTGCGATGTAGCCAAGTGGTATGGTAAAGAGGCAGACCCACAAAAATACTCTTATGTTTTCAAATTTATATTTTCTTGAGAGATTTAGATAAAGAGTGATAGCAAAAAGAGCTATGAAATATGTGCCAAGTGCGACCATGATGTGGAAGCTATAAAATGTAAGTGCAACTGGCGGCACAGCATCTTTTGCGTCCTTAAGATAGCCATATCCTAAGAAATTTAGGTTGCTCTCTAAATTTGAAAGCGAGCTCTTCATCAAGCTCTCGTCGTTTGCTTTTTTAGCCTCTTTGTAGTTTTTAAGAGCTTCGATAGCTACTTTGCCCTTTGCCATCTTCTCTTCTACGCTTATTAGATTGTGCTCGCTGTTGCCGTAAAGTAGGTCGTTTATACCCGGTGTAAATGAGTCAAGCTCCCTGTTTGCCATGATGCCAAGTGCGTAAGGCACCTTTATCTCAAGTAAAAATGGCTCAGTGTTATCGCCAAGCTTTTTAGCTGGGTTTAAAATACCAGCTGCAACTAAGCCAGCGTTTTTCTCGCCATTATAAAGTCCCTCCATGGCTGCTAGCTTCATAGGCTGCTTTTGAGCTGCAAGATATGCGCTCTCGTCGCCGCTAAGTAGTAAAAATGCTGAAGTGATAAGGCCAAATGCGCTAGCAACGACGATACTTTTTTTAGCAAGCAAGATGTGGCGTTTTTTTATCAAAAACCAAGCAGAAATTCCTATCACAAAAAGAGCTGAGATAGTGTAACCGCTAGTTACTGTGTGTAAAAATTTAGTGATACCAAGTGGATTTAGCGCGACTTCGAAGAAATTTTGCATCTCCATTCTAGCGGTATCTGGGTTAAATTTCATGCCTATTGGATACTGCATCCAGCCATTTGCGATCAAGATCCAAAGTGCGCTTAAATTTGAACCGATCGCAACAAGCCATGTTGAAAGTAGGTGAAATTTCTTACTAACCTTCTCCCAACCAAAAAACATAATGGCAAAAAATGTACTCTCCATGAAAAATGCTAGCAAGCCCTCGATCGCAAGTGGAGCGCCGAAGATATCGCCGACAAACCAACTGTAGTTTGCCCAGTTTGTACCAAACTCAAACTCCATGATGATGCCAGTAGCCACGCCAATAGCGAAATTTATACCAAAGAGCTTTAGCCAAAATTTCGTTATCTCAAGCCATGCTTTATCGCCAGTTTTGACATATATCGTCTCCATAATGGCGATGATAAAACTTAGCCCCAGCGTAAGCGGGACAAACAAAAAATGATAAATGGCGGTTAGCGCAAACTGAGCCCTAGACCAGTCGACAAAATCCATCTCAGACATTTTATTCCTTTATTAAATTACGAATTACAAATTCGCTTTTTTCTTCGTCAGTTTGAAATTTGGTATTAAGGGTCTCGTCAAAGATGAAGACCTTTAATATACCAAACATAATGATAAGCTTTATCGCTATGAGAAACCATAGTTTCTTGCCTATTTTCATATTTTTAAAGCCCTCTATATATAAAGAGGCGATGTTTTTTAAGCAGTTTTTAATCATAATGGCGAAGTCTATAATAAAAAGACTTAAAGAATAATTTTTAAAATTTGTACGATTAATGCCTTACTAAATATTTAAGGGGTATAATCGGCAGATAAAAAATAATTAAAGTTAAGGAAATTTGATGGCAAAAGAGACGAAGTATATTTTTATCACAGGTGGCGTTTTAAGCTCACTTGGGAAAGGCATCGCAGCTGCGTCTATCGCGACATTACTTAAAAATTCTGGCTTAAAGGTGAGTGTTTTAAAAGCTGACCCATATATCAACGTAGATCCTGGCACGATGAGCCCGCTAGAACACGGCGAAGTCTTTGTCACAGACGATGGCGCGGAGACAGACCTAGACCTTGGTCACTATGAGAGATTTTTAGATGAGAGCCTAAGTCAGGACAATAACTTCACAACGGGCAGAGTTTATAGCTCAGTCATCGAAAAAGAGCGACGTGGCGACTACCTTGGAAAGACTATACAAGTGATCCCTCACATCGTTGGCGAGATAGTTGATCGTATCAAAAAAGCAGGCGAGGGCAAAGATGTGCTCATCGTTGAGATAGGTGGAACCGTTGGCGACATCGAGGGCTTGCCATTTTTAGAGGCGATAAGAGCCTTAAGAGTAGAAGTTGGCAAAAAAAGAGCGCTAAATATACACCTAACACTCGTGCCATTTATCAAAGTAGCTGGCGAGCTAAAGACGAAGCCAACTCAGCATAGCGTAGGCGAGCTAAGACGCATCGGCATAAGCCCAGATATCATCATCTGCAGATCTGAAATGCCACTAAACCGCGAGCTAAAAGATAAGATCGCAGCAAGCTGTGGTGTGGAGAAAAACTGCGTCATAGAGAGCTTAGATAGCGCAAGTATCTATCAAATTCCACTTTCATTTTTAAAGCAAGATATATTAACGCCGATCGCTGAAAATTTAGGCTTTGGTGAGCTAAAACCAGACATGGCAAACTGGGATAGCCTAGTAAAAAGGATTATCGCTCCAACAAACGAAACAACAATCGCCTTTGTAGGCAAATATATCGATCTAAAAGAGAGCTATAAGAGCCTAACTGAGGGCATCATCCATGCTGGAGCAAATTTAGACGCTAGGGTAAATTTACGCTGGATAGATAGCGAAAAGATAGAAGAGAGCAATGTAAATGAGCTCTTAAAAGACGTGGATGGCATCTTGGTCGCTGGCGGCTTTGGCGAAAGGGGCGTTTTAGGCAAGATGCAAGCTATCAAATTTGCCCGTGAAAATAAAATACCTTATCTTGGAATTTGTCTTGGCATGCAGCTAGCACTCATTGAGTTTGCAAGGGATGTTTTGGGCTTAGAGGATGCAAATTCTATGGAATTTGACAAAGAGTGTAAAAACCCTATCATCTATCTAATCGATAGCTTTATCGACGCTCACGGCAAAAAACAGATAAGAACGCACACAAGCCCACTTGGCGGCACGATGAGGCTTGGAGCATATAACTGCGACATCAAACCAAAGACACTTCTAGCTGAAATTTATGGCAATGCAAAAAGTGTCAAAGAGCGCCACCGCCACCGCTACGAGGCAAATCCAAAATATAAAGAAATTTTTGAGAAAAATGGTCTTTTAGTAAGTGGCGAGAGCGATGGGCTGATAGAGGCTATCGAGCTAAAAGGCCATCCATGGTTTGTAGGCGTGCAGTGCCATCCTGAATTTACTAGCCGTTTAACTAAACCAAATCCTGTGATATTAGGCTTTATAAAGGCAAGTTTGGAAAACGTCAAATCTTAAATTTAGAGCCATCTGGCTCTAAAAATTCTTTTAAAATTTTGCTGTTTTTATTAAATTATTTATCAAATAAATCCCACTACTTGCCATAAATTTTTAAGGACAAAAATGAAAACTCTAATCATCTTAGCCCACCCAGACATCCAAAACTCGGTCATAAACAAACGCCTGCTGCAAGAGGCTCTCAAAGAGCCGCAGCGCTTTAGCGTCCATGATTTGACGCAGGTTTACGGGAGCGGCGATATCGACGCCGCGAGCGAGCAAGAGCTCATCAGAGCCCACGACGCCCTCATTTTGCAGTTTCCGCTTCATAACTTCTCTTGCCCTCCGATTTTAAAATCATGGATCGACGCGGTGATGACGCACGGTTTTGCCTATGGGCGCGGCTCGGACGGTGTCGCGGGCCGCAAGGTAGCGCTAGCCGTGACCGCAGGCATCAAAAAGAGCGACTACTGCCCGCAAGGACGCTATCATTTTAGCTTGCGCGAGGTTCTTACGCCGTTTGAGCTTGCGTTTAAATACTATTTTCACGCCGATTACCGCGATTTTTTCGCATTTTACGGCGCCGAGGAGACTCCGGGCGTGGACTACATATCAAACGACAGCGAAATAGAACGCGGCGCTATAGAATACGCGGAGTTTTTGAGAAATTTGGAATAAATTTTTATAAAAATGGTTTAAGCTTTATGGCATAAACTATTTAAAATTTATAAATTTAATTGTATAAATTTTTTGCTAATACTTGCCATTTTTGGTGTGCTAAATTTGTAAAGACTATCAATTTAACAAAGCTTTTAAGCTTGCTATGAGCCCTAAAATCTTACTTTCATTTAAAATTATAAGAAATTAAATTTCAAAAAGATATAATCCAAGCATTCAAAATAAAGACGAAAGATTGCGATGAAAAAGAAGTATTTTTATAGCCAAATTTTTGGTAATATGGGTGTAAATTTAAGTGAACAAGTGGCATTAAATAATGTTGGTAAGTTCTTTAAAAATTCTTGCCAAAACCATGCTAAATAAAGAGGATATAAGGAATTTACTAGCGCATAGATTTTGTAACGACATACATAAAAAAATTAGTGAAATTCCGACACCAAGTGCCTTAAAAGATATTTACAAAGGCGCTAATCGCATAAAAGAAGCGATCGAAAAAAACGAGCGCATAGCCATTGTGGGCGATTATGATGTTGATGGTGTGGTTTCAAGTGTGATTTTGGCCGAGTTTTTTGATGATCTTGGCGTAAAAGACTACCTAGTAAAAATTCCAAATAGATTTAAAGACGGATATGGGCTAAATCCTGAGATAATAGACGAACTCTCAGCTGATGTAAGCCTGATTATCACCGTTGATAACGGCATCTCTGCAAACGATGCGGCCATTATATGTAAAGAAAAAGGCATCGATCTTATTATTACTGATCATCACATGCCTCCAGCTGTTCTCCCAGAAGCTTATGCGATCATTAATCCAAAACAAGAGGACTGCAACTTCCCAAATATCGAAATTTGTGGTGCTGAGGTCGCTTGGTATTTGGTTGGAGCGCTAAAGGATGTTTTTGGGCTAAATTACGATATGAGCAAATTTCTAGAGCTTTTAGCTATCGCGATAATCGCCGATATGATGGAGCTAAGAGATATGAATAGAATGCTCGTTCGCATGGGTATTTGCAAGCTAAATGCCTCGAAGCGCTCGGCATTTTGCGTCATAAAAGAGTTTTATGGCAAGGATAAATTTGAGTGCGATGATATCAGCTTTCTTATAGCGCCTCTTATAAATTCAGCCGGACGTATGGATGATGCGATGAATTCATTTAACTTCTTGCGTGCAAAGAGCATTGAAGAGGCTTACAACTACCTTGATACGATCATTGAGTTTAACAACTCCAGAAAAGAGGAGGAGCGCCAACTCTTTGAGTGCTCGCTAAAGGACGTAAAAGAGGACGATGAGGTCATCATCACTTGGGGAGAGCAGTGGCATGAAGGCGTGATAGGCATCGTGGCTAGCCGCCTTGCGAAGCACTTTGCAAAGCCAGCTATCGTCTTTAGCATCGATAAAGGTCGCGCAAAAGGCAGTGCTAGAAGCGTTGGTAAGCTTGATATCTTATCACTCATCGCAAGTCACGAAGATCTGCTAACAAGCTACGGCGGTCACAAAGGTGCAGCAGGGCTAACCCTTGCGCCTGAAAATTTGGAGAAATTTAAAGAGGCGATAAACAAAAGCTGCTCATGCCTAAATATGCAAGAGTGCAAAAGCTCAGATGAGCTACTTGGCGACATAATGCCAAGCGAGATCGACTTTGAACTACTTGAAATTTTGGAATTTTATGAGCCGTATGGACAGAAAAATCCGCGCCCAGTCTTTAAGATAAAAAATGCTCTTGTTAAAAACGAAAGACTTATAGGCAGGGATCAAAACCACTTAAAGCTCATCTTGCAAAAGGATAATAAAACACTTGAGGCTCTATTTTTTAACTTTACGAAACACGCTAGAGTAGGCGAGATGATAGATATTATCTTTTGTATATCAAAAAATTCATTCCGCGGACTCGTTACTCCACAGCTACTCATAAAAGAGATTTTATAAATTTTATCTCGGTTTTATAATGCTAAAATTTTAATGAAACCGAGATTGCTTCGGTTTTAATTTACCAAAATCGTTTCTTTATATATTTAATGCAGTCCAACTAAAGTAATACTATTTGAGCCAAATTTCTGTATTGTAAAATTAATGTTATATAAATATTTATACTTTATTTAAGTTTGTTTTTGCTTTAATTTTAATTTTAAATATTAATTTCATAGGACTAAACATGAAAATTTCTTACGTTTTAGCATTTGCTTTAGTACCAAATTTAATGCTTGGTGCTGAAGAAACGATAGACCTGGCTCCGGTTACCGTTTCCGCAAAGATACAAAAGTCCGTTCTTGACGAACCGACAAAGGCTCAAATAGTTGGCAAAGGCGCGATACTAGAAAACGGCGACATCGCTAAATCGCTTTTAAATTTGAGCGGCTTTACGATGGAGCGCAAGGGCGGAGGCGGCAGCGAGGTTTATTACCGCTCACAGACGGCGGCCAGACAGCCGGTGCTAATCGACGGTAGCACGCTAAACGGCGGTTGCGGTATGCGCATGGATACGCCCATACTTACATCTCGGCGCAAAATTATAGCTCGGTTCGCATCATAAAAGGCCCACAAGACGTCAGATACGGCGCGCTCATTAGTGGCGGTATATTTTTCGATAGGGAGATAGTAAGGCTGTCAAAACCGAGCTTCGGAGGAAACGTAAGCGTGCTGGGCGGTAGTTTTAGAAGATTTGAAACTGCCGCGGACGTAGCGGCGGGCAACGAGTTGGGCAGCTTGGAAATTTCCGGCGGACACTACCAGAGCGGCGATTATAAAAGCGGTGACGGACAGAAAATGCATACGCACTATAAACGCAACAGCGTCTCTCTCGTGGGTACGCTAACGCCCACGGAAACTACCGCCTTGCAGCTAAGCGCGGACTTGGGTAATGGAGAAGCAGCATATGCCGACAGGATGAGGGACGGCATACAGTTTGACCGTAAATCTTTCGGACTCAAATTTGAACAAGACGTCGGCGAGCACAAGATCAGGCTAAGCTCGTACTATCATCAAATCGATCACATAATGGACAACTTCACCATGCGTCCGGTGGTGCCGGGTACGGGGCGCGGCAAAGGATATAGTATCAGTCACCCGATACGCGATATGTACGGCTTTAAGCTAGAAGGCGAGTTAAATTTCGATAATCTAACAAGCTATCTTGGCGCTGGGTACTCTGAGGATGTATTTAAATGGCGAGGTGCCGGAAAGGGTATGGCGGGCGTATCTAAAGCCGAAATGGACGCCGCCCTATCAAAGCCACACGAAAAACAGCGCAAAGTAACATACAAAACGATATATACTCAAAACGAGTACGTTCTTGATAGTAACTACGGCCTTTTTGGTGGACTTAGGCTAGACGTCGGCGAGAGAAAGAAATTACTAACGCATAAAAGTAGGAGCGAAAATTTATTCTCAGGCTTTTTTAGATACGAAAAATATCTACAAAATTTAACGCTTTACGCAGGACTAGGTCACGCGCAAAGGTTACCGGATCACTGGGAAACAAATAATGACGATAACCTCAAGCTAAATAAAAAAAGAAACACTCAGCTTGACTTCGGTACCGTGCTAAAAGACAAAAATTACGAATTAAACGCGAATTTCTTCGTCTCGAAGATGGATGATTACATAATGATAAAATATAATCCTATGGGCATGTCTTCAAACGTATTTAATACCGATGCTTTATTATACGGCGGCGAGATCGAGGGCGATACGCTACTAGCCGATATGTTTAGGCTGGGGGCGGGCGTATCCTACGTCTACGGCAGGGTGACTAAAAACGCGGGCGGCCTAAAAGACGGCGACGCGTTGCCTAAGGTTTCTCCTTTAACGTTTAAACTAAGCGCCGGACTAGAAAAGCCAGACTGGTTCGTCAAAGCCGACTTCTACGCTAACGCGTCGCAAAACCGCGCGCAAAAAGGCTACGGCGACGTGGGCGGCATGGACCTTGGCAAGAGCGATAGCTTTTGGACGCTGGGGCTAAGCGCGGGCTATAAATATAAAAATTATCAATTCTTGCTAGCGGCGGAAAACCTAAACGACGCCAAATACGCCTATCATAACTCAAAAGGCGGCTACGGCGGCGGTATCGCAGGCTATGAGACTATCCCGAATGGCACGAGGCTTTATGAGCCTGGCAGAAGCTTTTGGGCGAAATTTAAAGTGCATTTTTAGGGCGTAACTTAATAAATTTGGCATGGCTATGGGCTTAGGATTTGCCCTAAAGCTGTGCCAAATTTAAGTATTTTTACTCTTATATTCTTAACAATACTCACGCTTACTACATTTACTATTAGTAATAAATCGGCACTTGGTATAAAATTTCTTATTAAATTTAAATTTTATATAGATTAAAAGCTTAGATGTAAAATCTCAGAAATTTTTTAAAGGAGAGGTATGAAAAATTTACTTGTAAAATCAAGCTTGATTCTAGCTTTGGTAAGCTCAGCAGCACTAGCTCAAGGTGCATTTGTCGGCGGCGAAGGTGATTATTCGTTTAACTCAAAAATCAAAACAAAAAACATAGCAAGTAGTGAGAAAAATAACTTCAAAAAAGGTCATTATGGTCTTGGCTTTTATGGCGGTTATGATTTTGACAGCTATAGAGCTTATGGCGGTTATTATTATGACTTTAAAGCTAGGAAAAATGCTGGCGAATCAGATGCAAAATGGAGTAAGCATAAATTTTTAGGCGGTGTTGATTATACGCCAAGCATCACTGAAAATTTTAAAGCCGTTCTTGGCGGATACACAGGTCTTGGCTACTTGAGCGTTAGAGAGAGATTTAATAACGAAACAAGTAAGAAAAATTTCAAAGGCTTGCTAGTTGGCGCAAAAGCGGGCGGCATCTACTCATTTGATGA